>JAAYYM010000642.1 GCA_012515365.1 Clostridia bacterium | reverse complement strand
GGCTTTGTCAGCGGGGGCGGCATTAGCAGCGGGCGTGAGTGATTCTTCGGCTTTGTCAACGAGTTCGGTCTTATCAGTGGATGTGGGCGATTCATTAGCCGCGCAGCCAAGAGGGATTAGCAACAGTGTCACCACCAACAACAGCGATACGATTCTTTTCACAGGAACTCCTCCTTTTGTGCTTTATAACAGCAGAATATTGTGGTTTATGAGTTTTTTCATCATATAGAAAGTTTATCACATTACGCAAAGTTGAACAATATGGGACATTAGTCATTGGAGTTCGTTGAACAAACTCAAAACCCATGCTATAATTATTGACAAAATCAATGCACAACAATTCATATGGTGTGGTCTCAGTGCTTAACGTGAGCTGTGAAAGAGCGAAGCAAAAATAATTTATGATCGATGCATTTAGGTGCTGGATTAATTAGGTGCTTTTATGTAAGAAGGAAACGAAAAAGTGATTACATATATTAGAGAACAAAATAGAAAGCATACGATTGTCTCTTCCATTATACTTACTATCATAACTTTAATAATAGGGTCTTTATTTGTGTGGGATAACAATCCTATTACCGGATTGGATAAGCTGACCAATGATATTTTGATTAGTATATTTTGCATATTTGTAATTTATTTATTATGCCTCAATAAAACTGCAGGTTTTCAAAAAGAAGGGTTTTGGAAGGGAATGCTCTATGGAATCCCCTTTTTGGTAATTGGAATAGGGGCATGCATGATAAGTAATATCGGCACCAATATCTTTGAATTAAAGCCAATATCTTTTGTAGGGGTACTGTTATTTACGATTAATATGCTGTTTGTTGGTATAAATGAAGAACTATCCATGAGATCCTTGGTTTTGAATAATTTAATGCTGAAATATGGAAAAGATAGAAAGGGCGTATATAAAGCCCTTATTATTGCCGCAATGATTTTTGGAGCCATTCATTTGGTGAATATATTTTTCGTGCCTCCAATTACAGTGATTGTACAAGCAATCAACGCTGCAAGTGCAGGTGTATTATTCGGTGCGATTTTCATATGCAGTAAGAATGTATGGGCATGCATTATGATACATGCAATGGTAGACTGGATATCCCTTTTTGTAGGGCAATGCTTTATAGGCGGAGAATCAGTATTAAGTATTGAGATGACAGTGTTACAAGGCATTGTAATGGTTATATTAGGTGCGGTACCACCGATTATAATTGCAGTGTTGCTGATGAGAAAAAAATATAAAAGCTAATGAGAATATCTCACTCCGTGCGTGTGGGTCAAATCTATGATAAATTGTAAAGCAAGAGCATATAGATGTAACTTAAATTTGTCAATTGTAATCGTAAACTTATTAGGCTATAATATAAATATGAAGGAGCTGATAATTATGAGTACAGCAAAAACATTACTATTAAACGAATTAAATGAAATGCCGGATGAAATCGACGATGAGTTTCAGATAATAGAAAATCTGTATAAGGTATTAAAATTGAAAAAGAGTCAACAGTCTGTAGAACAATATGGTGCATTAAGTACCGAACAGGTGAGAGAGCATTTTTCCAACGAGAGAAGGGCATAGAATTAATGATTGTAGAATGGTCAATCCCATCTGTAGATGATTTGGATGAAATCAAGGAGTATATTGCAAAAGATAATTTTGATAGGGCGCAATCATTTATTGATGAATTGATTACATTTTTGATTACACATTTTAGGCGATGTGCTAAACAGAAATCAAGTTGAATAGCTAAGGAACAGATAGAAATATTATTTTTCAAATGATTCATTAACAAATTTCGTTCACTAATTGTATTCAATTGCTAATTAAGATATAATACCTGTATAGGAGGTAGAGAAAATGAGACTGTCATTGTTACACGTAAGGAAGAGCAGAACGTTGTTATTATCAGCTTAGATAAATATAATCAGATTATG
>JAAYYM010000641.1 GCA_012515365.1 Clostridia bacterium | reverse complement strand
GCAGCTTTTACCAAGATGGATTGTTATGTAAAGTCGCGCGCCCTCTTGATCGAGTAGCTAGAAAACAGGTAATCATCCCTGCTTTCTTTGCTCTCACAGAACCGGACTTACGTTTGCCGTATCCGGCTCCTGAAAATTCTCTCCAAACTACAGTTGACTATAGTAGTTTGACAACAACCCAACTTTATACTTTGTTAAGTCTATGAGTCCGAGTTCATCAAAGTATTTGTTACCTAACAGCTTATGTATAATATGGACTTTTGAGTTCTTCCATTTGGTTACATCCATCTTTTGTCCATTTCCTTTGATACCTTTACGTCTCATCTCTTTGTGCATTTTTTTATAGGTTTTCCATTGTTTCATCCTTATCATTCTTAATCGTCTTCTTATCCACTGCATTAACTCTCTTATTATTACTTTGCAGTTTGCGGCTCGATAATAATTTATCCAGCCTCTTATGACAGGATTAAGTTCATCAATTACATCTTCTATTTTCCTACCTGCATTTCTTTTTGTAATTATCCGAACTTTTTCTTTGAATCTTTCCACCCTTTTTGGATTTATACATAAGTTCTTTTCCCTGATAATAAATCCAAGGAAAGCAACTCCCTCATGTACACTGGTTATGCTAGTTTTCTTTTGATTTACAGTAAGCTTCAATTCTTCCTCTAGAATCTTTGTAGCATATGTTCTATAGTTTCCTGCTGTCTGTTTGTCCACTGCAAAAATTAAAATATCATCTGCATAGCGAACAATCCTTATGCCCTTGTTCTTCATCTTTTGGTCGAATAAATTTAGATATATATTACTTAAAAGTGGTGATATTACCCCACCCTGCGGACTTCCGATATCTGTCGTGCAGAAGTTCCCATCCTTCATTACTCCTGATTTTAGAAACTTCTTTATTAGACCTAATACCCTTCCATCACTAATCTTCTCTGATACTGTACTAATTATTAGTTCATGGTCTAATGTATCAAAGCACTTACTTAAATCCATATCAACTACATATTCCAGTCCGTATCTATTCATAAAACGTTCTGCTTTTGCTACCGCCTGTTGTTGCGAATGTTTGGGGCGATATCCATAGCTTGAAGGGTGAAATGTTTCCTCAAAGATGTGACCTATAATATTCACTACTGCCTGCTGCACAACTCTGTCTTTGACTGTAGGAATTCCGAGTAATCTTATTCCGCCATCTGGCTTTTCGATTTCTACTCTTCTTACTGCACTCGGTTCATATGTGTTGGTTTTCAGTTCTTCATGAAGAAACTTGATATTTGATTCCAGCTCTTCTTCATATTTTTCAATAGTTTCTCCGTCTATTCCGGGAGCACCTTTATTCTTTTTTACTCTATTGAATGCTTTTCTCAAATTTTCTCTTTGATATATTTTATCAATGAGGCTGTACCATTTCTTCATGCCTTTCCTCCATTGTTGCTGTATCTCCTGTCTGCCCTGCTTAAGCTATATGTTATTTGTTGTAAGTGTCCGACGTCTCTAGCACAATGGCAATCTTATCTTCACACTTTACAACTACTTCATATCCGTGTCGTCATTATTACCAGCAAGTTCTTTTATGCCACTAATACGTACCTTCCAGCATCTCAGCCTTCTTTTAACACTTTCACTCTTGCATTCTATTCATTCTGATACTCTTCGAATTTTCTTCCGCCCTTCGCATCTATTACAAACTTTTGACTTGTAACAGCCACAACGACTTAATGCGTTGTGTCACATATGTTTTACCCTCCAGTCTGTTGCCAGCCTTCCTAGGCATATGCTTATTCACTACTACGGCTTCATCTGCATACTGCACCCTAATCTTATCTCTTGCTCTCGCTTGTAGACAAGACCTACAGCTTC
>JAAYYM010000640.1 GCA_012515365.1 Clostridia bacterium | reverse complement strand
TTTGAGTATAGCTAAAGGTATTAAAATCTCAGCCAACTAAAGGCGAGAGCGTATTGGCTCCATGGTCAAGCGGTTAAGACATCGCCCTTTCACGGCGGTAACGCGGGTTCAATTCCCGCTGGAGTCACTCATAAGTTATTACATATGGCGCCATAGCCAAGTGGTAAGGCAAAGGTCTGCAACACCTCTATCACCAGTTCAAATCTGGTTGGCGCCTCTTAAAAGCTCTGATAAAATCAGAGCTCTTTTTTTATATTGCATTTCGTATTGCATCATGTTACATTTTTTAATAATGAAATCATTAGAGTTATCTCTTCATATATGGAGGAAGAAAAATTGACCAAAGTATCTGTAGTAGTTGCTGTGTATAACACAGAAAAATATTTAAGGGAATCTTTGGAATCTGTTATCAAACAAACATTAAATTCGAAAGGTGAAATGGAAATTATCATTGTTAACGATGGTTCTACTGATTCATCTTTAGAATTGATTCATCAGATCATAAAGGAATATCATTTAGAACAAAGCGATTTAATACAAATTATCAATAAGCAGAATGAAGGTACTTTTTTAAGCAGACTGGACGGAATGGCTGCCGCAAGAGGTATGTATGTAGGCTTTATGGATAGTGATGATGTGTGCAAATTGGATATGTATGAACGATTGTATGAGAAGGCAATAGAATCAAAGGCTGATATTGTAGATTGTGATTATGAAACATTTGAAGTAGACATAGAACATACAAAAGAGAGTGATATATGTAAGTCAGGATTAGAAAAAGAGAAATTATTATCCACAATCGATGTTTTAGAAAGTACTTATTATGTACATACGGATTGTGTATTATGGCAAAGAATCTATAAAAGCGATATCGTTAAGAAAGTAGTACAGTATATCAAAAATCTATCTGATTATCGAATCAGATTCAAAGGAATTCGTAATGAGGATAATTATATCTTTCCACTGTTTTTGTTATATGCAAAGACTTATTATAGAACCGGATTAAAACTGCATTATTATAGGATGATGTCAGATCATAGCATCATGAAAGAAGTTAAAACAGATTTTCAACAAAAAGTAAACCACTATATTGTAATTCTAAAAGCAGGAGATTTTGCTTTTGAATTATTGAAATCATTTGAATATCAGACGAATGAGAAGTTAGTCAGTGCAATTACTGAGTATGTTTACTGGCAGATCAGAGGCTTATTTGATTTATTTATCAGGCATCCGTTTAGAAATAGAATATATTTTAAGAGGTATCAGGAAGCATTCAGTAAAGCGCAGACATTAATGATTATTAAGAGTTATATGAATAATCAACTGAATATGAAACTGAAGGCAAGAGTCTATCATTTCGTATTATTATTGTCATGCCATGTATTTACATAAATAGAAATGAAAGTGAAGCTACTGTTCATAACTTGAAATATGTGTTAATATAATCATGGTAAACATATAATAAATGAGTTTTTCTTCGAGTTAGGAGTTTATATGGCTAAAATTTTAATGATAAATTTACCATATGTGGGACATACAAATCCGACATTGCTGTTAACAAAAGAATTAGTTCAAAGAGGGCATAGTGTTTCCTATATCAATGCTCCAGAATTTAGAGAATCGATAGAAGAAACCGGTGCAAAATTTATTCCATATATTAATTATCCAGAGGGATTACATTTTCAGCAAATTAAAATAAAGTGTTTCTGGGCAGCATTTGAAACGGGACTTTCTGTAGGAGAAGACTACGATATTATAATTTATGAAATGTTTTTTTTCTTGGGAAAACTATTAGCAGAATGTCTGCAAAAGCCATGTATACGGCAGTTTTCAACTTTTGCATGGAATAAGCAGGTAGAAGAACTGGTTATGAAGAGCTCTGTTTTTTACTATCCACTGTCTAATGATTTTGCAAAAAAAATAGTAACAGAACTGGTAGCTCATAAAATTGATTTAAAATATGACAATATTATGGACGAAATAGCAATGAATGTTCCGGATCTTAATATCGTATATACATCTCGAGAATTTCAAATTTTGGAGGAACAGTTCGACCAACGTTTTCAGTTTGTAGGACCGGCACTGGAAGATAAGAAAACGGATGTTGTCATACCGTATCAATCTATGAAGTATCCCATTATCTATATATCGTTAGGTAATGCGCTGACTAATAATAAACGTTTTTTAAAAAAATGTATAGAAGCATTCGGACATAAGAAGGTCAATGTGATCATGTCGATCGGACCGTTTATTTCTGAAGAAGGTCTAGGGGAAGTGCCAGGTAACATCTATATTTATCAGACAGTTCCGCAGCTTGACGTATTAAGGCATGCCTCTTTATTGATCACGCATGGTGGTATGAACAGTATTGGCGAAGCTATGTACTATGGAGTACCAATGATATTAGTCCCCATGGGAACAGATCAGCCGATGAATACGGATCGTGTGGAGGAGTTTGGTTTAGGGAAAAAGATAAACTGGCTGACCACATCAGCGCGTAATTTAAGTGGTCTGGCCTACAGTATCATTAAAGATCAAGAGATAAAAGAGCGTTGTGAAACTATGAAGTGCTATATGCAGCAGGCAGGAGGTATTACACGCGCTGCAGACTGTGTAGAGGAGTATATGAATCATGAACAATAGTTTTACTCATTTTGATCAGGCAGGTAATGCCATTATGGTAGATATATCAGAGAAAAGAGAACATGATCGCATTGCAGTGGCAGAGGGATCTATCATTGTGAATGAGACTATTATGAATGCAATTAAGAATCATACAGCTAAAAAAGGCGATGTACTAGGAACAGCAAGGATTGCAGGAATTATGGCGGTCAAGCATACACCAGATCTCATTCCTTTGTGCCATACAATTTCTATTACAAATAGTAGTATCGATTTTCAAATAGACGAAGAGAATCAGAAGGTAAAGGCAGTTTGTACAGTAAAAACATGTGATCGAACCGGTGTCGAAATGGAAGCACTGACCGGTGTTACTACTTCACTTCTTACAATTTATGATATGTGTAAGGCGATTGATAAGCGAATGGAAATCACAGATATCAGACTGGTATATAAGGACGGTGGTGTAAGTGGTGAGTTTATCAGATAATCGGAAACCTTTAAGAACAGCTGCTGTAATTGTCGCAAGTGATAAAGGATTTGCAAAGGAACGAGAGGATACAAGCGGCGAAGCTTTGGTGGCTATATTAAAGCGTGCAGGATATGTTGTATATGAAAAGGTAATTTTACCAGATGAAAAAAATCTGTTAAGTGATAAAATGATAGAGTATGTGGATGATAGAAACATAAATCTGATTGTTACGACAGGCGGAACCGGTCTGTCAATCAGGGATTGTACTCCGGAAGCAACATTAGCTGTGATTGATCGAAATGTACCTGGAATAGCAGAGGCAATCCGTGCGTATAGCCTGACAATTACAAAACGTGCTATGTTATCCAGAGGCATCTGCGGAATCAGAAAACAAACATTGATTATTAATCTTCCGGGAAGTAAAAAGGCTGTGGAAGAGAGTATGGAATATATCCTCGATGAAGTGGAACATGGACTGGATCTTTTACTGGAAGGTTCAGGAGAATGTGCGAGGATATGAGAATTAAGCATAGTAAAAGCGATACTGGAGAATACAAGTATATGAAAGAAAAGCTGTCAAGTAAATCGATTCAACTGGCTGTGTTTTTGATTGTTATGTTTATTGCATGTGCTCCATTAATGACTGAAAACTGCATTAATGGTCATGATGTTGATTATCACCTTCTAAGAATTGAAAGCTTAAAAGAAGGTATCTTAATGGGAAAACCATTTCTAAAAGTAAATGTTCTCTTTTTAGGTGGAGCGGGTTATGCAAGTTCTATGTTCTATCCTGATTTATTTCTCTATTTTCCTGCAATCTTGCGTGTAATGGGAGTCGGAATTAATGCAAGTTATCATGCATTTGTTTTTTTGTGCTTTGTTTTATGTTATTTATCCATGTACTATTGTGTAAAGCAGATTTCGAAAAATAGAATGGCTGCGACTATTGCGTCCGTAGCGGTTACATTATGTCAATACCATCTGGATGATGTTTATACAAGAAGTGCTGTTGGAGAGTATACAGCCCTCATTTTTATTCCCTTTGTGATGCTTGGTATTTATGACATTTTATATGAGCAGATGCATCGTCCATGGAGCTTTGCATTAGGCTTTGCAGGTGTTTTATTATGCCATACGAATTCCTTGATCATGTGTGTGGGCATCTGTTTGGTCGCATTTTTGATTAAATTTAAGGTTTTTATTAAAAATGGGAAACTCTTTCTAAAGGTAATTTTAACTACGATATTTACAATAGCCGTGACGAGTTTTTATTGGCTTCCGATGATTGAACAGATGATGAGTCAAAGATTTATGGTGAATCAGGCATGGATTATGCCAGATGATGCAATGATGGAGGTTTCTACCGTATTTTCTTATGTGTTTCCTACGGTTGGTGTTGCTTTGCTCGTATTAAATTTACCGAGAATCCTGCTAAAAAAGACTTCAGAAAATAAAGAATTGATACAATTTACTGATCTTACCTTATTAGCCGGTATCTTGTTTTCACTAGTTGCAACAAGATTATTTCCGTGGGAACGCTTAGGTGCATATCTATCGTTTATTCAATTTCCATGGCGTCTTTATATTATGGCTTCAGCTTGTTTGGCAATCAGTGCGGGGATTATAATCTCTATGATATGGACGGATCAGAAAAGTCAGGAGTTAGCATTGCTTGTTGTACTAGTCATTATGTGTTTGACTGCAACTAAAACAATTTCCATGAATGAAGAAGGATATTATTCTTATTCAAATGATTATTATGCATACAAACCTTATACGTTTCATATCATTGCGGGAGAGTGGCTTCCGGAGAAGGTAACTGATATAAAAGCACTTGAAAATAAAACAGACATAGCAGTTTCTGATACAGGAGAAGAACTTGCAGTTGAACATATAAAAAATACGATTAAAATAGAGACAGATCAAAAACAATTTGCTTATCTGGATGTTCCTTTCATTTACTATAAGGGTTATCAGGCTTATTATGTAGATCAGAATCAGAACAAAAAGGAACTGAAACTATCAGGTGAAGGAAATAATGGCCTTTGCAGAATTGTTTGCAATGATGAAGTAATGG
>JAAYYM010000639.1 GCA_012515365.1 Clostridia bacterium | reverse complement strand
TTTCGGTACCTCTTTCCTTTTTGATGTAACTTTCTGTTTTAATGTTGCCTCCCAACATTCTCCCTGATTTTATTTATTTTGAAAATAAACATCGACTCCATTTGCAATGCCAGCTGCTAATTTCGTCTGATATTCATCTGTAGCTAACATAGCATCCTCAGCCGGATTGGACATATATCCCATTTCTACTATGGTCACAGGCACCTTTGACCAATTAATGCCACTCATAGTATCCGTTTCCCAAACACGTTCCTTTTTGCACCCTGCCGCTTTCACCATTTCGTCTAAGACACTCACTGACAGTGCCTTGCTCTCTGCGTACAAAGCACCATTGTAACTATTATTTGGTGTCTGACATATCGTCATAGCACCATTGACTGCCGCATTTTCAGAACCATTCGCATGAATTCTTATGAACGCATCGACATTTGCGGCGTTCGCGACTGCTGCTCTCTCAGAATTGCTGATGTTTACATCGTTAGTGGTTCTAATCATAACCACTTCATATCCTCTGCTCTCTAATTCAGTCTGTAGTTTTAGAGCAACACGCAAATTCAATTCATATTCGGCTAACCCGCTGGCTACCCCAGAAGTACCTCCCGAGACTTTTGCCTTCATTTCTGATGCTCCAGGTCCAACCGGCTCTTTTTCACTATTCCCTTTTGCCTGATGTCCAGCATCGATTGCAATTAAGAATCCTTTTCCTGTATCGTCAGTTTCTATTTTGTTTTCGACTAGCTTCTCACCATCCGCTGCATTGACTTCTTCTTTCAGATCTGAAGTTGCGTTTGTTTGCCCGGTACTTGTTTGCCCGTCGTTAATCTGTTCTTCACTTAGTTGTTCCCCATTAATCTGTCCTTCACTTAGTTGTCCCGCGCTAATCTGTTCTTCACTTAATTGTTCCCCACTAATCTGTCCTTCGCTTATTGTATCCTCACTGATATTCTCTTTATCTATTTGCGCTTCAACAATGATTTCTTTAGGAACATCTTCCACTGAGGCATTGTTGCCCTCTGCAAATTCAGAATCACTCTTTTTTGAACACCCCATTAATCCTAGCATTGCTACAATAACAATTAGCAGCAAAATTCCTTTTTTGTAACTCGTCACTGGATACTCTCCTATTTTACTTTATTTACTGTACATACTATATTTCTCTATTTACTCTACTTACTATCAAAATTTGCATTAAAATCATAATAAACTATTCTCATTTTATTACAATATCAATCTACTATCAATCAATATTTTCATAGTGCTCAATTAAATACTAATTCCTGTGAATTTCTTGTGAAGTAACTTGTGATCAAGTATCATTGGTACTATAATTTAGTAAATAAGCATGTCAATCATGCACTTAAAACACACATGAAAAATGGAGGAATGTACATATGAACAAGCTAATAAAAATTATGATGACTTTTACAGCTGCATGTACCATCGCTCTGCTCCTTCCACAGCAGACACCAGCAGCCACCTGTGTAGAAATGCAGCAACAGGCACTTGCCCAATACAATACAACTATGGCAGCACAATATCAAACAGCACTCTATCAACAGATGCTACAAGCTCAGGCAATCCAGGCTGCCCAGGCTCAGGCAGCATTACAGACTCAGGCAACTCAGGCTGCTCAAGCACAGGCAGCATTACAGGCTCAGGCTCAAGCTCAATACAATGCCATTGTAAATGCTCAGGCATTGCAGGCAGCGCAAGTGCAGATGATTGCTAACGGCGCAGCAGCAGCTCAGGCCAATGCAGCAGCACAATATAATGCACTCAAGGCTGCACAGGCGGTACAACTTGCACAGTATTACTCTATGATGCAGGCACAGGCTTCTAATCAGACAGCCGTATTTACAGAAGCATATAAACTTGAACAGCAAAGAGCCATGGATGCCTACCTCGGGTATTGGGGACTGAACTAACTGTTTTTGTTCCCTCTTGGTGGCGCGCCCACCGGACGCAACTATATACAGCACCATTGGCATATTGTCTTTGCCTCTGGTGCTGTTTTGTTGTTTTGCTGTTTTGTTGTTATGTTGTTATATTTCTATGTTTTTTATGTTTCTATATTATTATGTTTGAAGGTTTGAACTTTGTAGTATTAATTCTTTACTATCTGCATTTCTCATCAGACTCAAGAAACTCAATACATGTCGAATTAAAATTTTCTTCCATATAGAATGTAGTTTTTTCGCTATATTCTTCTACCTTACATGCAATTATTCATAAGCAGATAAACAGCATGTAATTCACGTCTTTAGCAAATCATAATAAGGATAAACTTTCCAGAACATGCACTCGCTTCTTTTTTAGCATTTCTGCATGTAATCTTTTTTATGCTCATTTTCATTCACAAAAAAAAAAAAGATAAAAGATATTAAATTAGCTTGCTTGTCCATAAGATCCCACCACGCCCATCACGCGCCTATGCCTGCGCAGACAAAAAGCACCGGAGGCTTGTTACTTATGCCTCCGGTGCCATTCCGGTCCACGATAGTTGCCTATCTCTAAATATACCTAAAATATCTAAATTCCAGTACTACTGCTTCACTTGATGTAGTATATTGAGGATCTTTTGGATCTAATCTAACCCTGATCACACAGTTTTCCTCTTCTAACGTAGACACCGCTTCTATATCTTTTGAATAGGTAGAATCATCTGCTCCTGCCACTTTATACTCGACAATAAACTTCGGTTCAACACCTTCTACAACACCTGTTACATCAACAGCATCCATAAGAGTCGGTGGAGTGCCATACCAGGTTTTTTCACTTGACCACCCACTTTTAGCTGTGACACTGAGTTCATGCTTTCTAACATAGATCGTGCAGCTCGTACTAGTCGGAGCGATACCACATGGGTTATCCGCTAAAATGGTATAAGTCACCTTCGCCGTTCCTACATTTTCCTTAAATGCATTTTCCAGATAATTGTCACTATCTGGATGAACATCCGATCGGAATTCTTCCCCATTAATTTGGGCTGTTATGACGCATTCGTTCTCATTAATAAGTTCCGTTAATATCGTTGATTTTACATCTATTTCACCTATATTGCCCACAGAATACTTGCCGCACTTAAGTGTCATTCCTTCTATCCAATTGCTCCGGTCGAAAGTACTTCCAACAAATACCATCCCTTCAGGTTTTGTAATCGTTGCCTTACTGGTCTTTGGTGCTTTGACAGTCTTTGATACCCTCTCACTGGCAGTACATCCTGTTAAATCGTTTTCTACCTCTGGTACATATGTAGTAATTGTGCTCAGCGTACCCGGTATCAGGAATATACTTGCACTTGTTCCGTTTGCTCCGGTTTCCAACCAGGATTCTTCTTCTAAATCATCAAAATAATATACTTGTCCTGCCTCTACTGGAAATTCAGCAAGGAATGAGGATCTTACCGTTACAACCGGTGCCTTCGGTTTCTGTGCTCTGATTATATAGAAAAATTTATCTTCACCTACATATGCCGAGTTTTTCGCATCCTCATAGATGAAACTTATTTCGTATACACCGACTTCTTTCGGAGCAACTGTCGTTAACTCGCTTTTAACAGGTGCGATCATTCTATATGCTACCTTTAGGTTGCTTCTGTTTAATGCTGAGTCGTCTGCTGACTCTAAAAGCACCTTCTTGGTGTTGTATGGTATAGGTTTCCCTGTATAGGTCACGATCTTCATACCATCTTCAAAATCCGTCGGATTGCTGGATACCCACATTTCTTTCCGTGCCTCGTATTGTACTTCTGTCTCAACAGGATCCAGATCTTCTTGATCAAAGCTAAACCTTACTTTTGCCTGGAAGCTCTTCTCCTCTGTATTCTCTATTGCCTTTTCATCTGATACCATAACATAAATCGATTTCGTTTCGCCTGCTTTTACGGTAATTGCTTTTTTAAAGTCCGTCTTGAAGTATGCCGCATCCGTCGCTTCATCTGCGTCTACTATGGTCGCATCAGTAATCTTGACTGGCTCTGAGCCAGTATTGGTAAACATGTACTCTGCTTTACCAGGCGTTTTCGTCCCGATAACACCATAAATCGTTTCTTTTATCGTATCCACCTGAATCTCAGTACTTGCCAGAGTTCTGACAGCATCTGATCTTTTAGAAGGTGCAGAGTTCTTCGTTGGCGGATTACCATCATAATGGCCCGTTTGCGCCCAATATACAAAGTAGTCTGTGCCTGGTTTTAATCCGTCAAATGTCACCTTTCCTTCATTAACATTTGTGTCTGCGCCTTGCTTCCAGCCCTGGGTTTTCAGCGTGACTTTCTTTTCACTGCTTACCAGATAAATATAACCTGGTCCAGTTTTAATCGTAATGCTGTCTTTCGTTTTACTTACATTTCCTTCAAGTGTCACATCATACTTAGGCGGAGCAGGTTCTGGTTTCATCGCAACAAACTTAGCCGTTAATGTAGTTGCAGCATCTGTTGTCGTAAATTTAATGGTGCCATCCGGCTCGCTTGGCAGCTTTGTGTTACCATGATACAAACCATCAAAATATGCATCCCGACTTGAATGTATGATGATGGTAACTTCTTTACCTGCTTCAATTGCGGTTCCAGATTTAAATTCACCCTCTTGACCTGCAACGGTTGCTGTTACAGTGCCAAGCTTTGTATTGTTTGATTT
>JAAYYM010000638.1 GCA_012515365.1 Clostridia bacterium | reverse complement strand
TTATGGCTGAGAATCGGATCAATCAGATGGAGATCCTTAAAGGCGAACAGTTTACAGAGGGCGTAGAGGGGGCGTGGATTGACCAGTACATAGCAGAAAAGCAGGGCTATGATATTGGTGATACCATTACGTTTGAAACGACTGATTTAAAAATAACAAGTGTTGTCAAAGGAATTGTAAGAACACCCGAAAATACTTACTATGCGGATTCATCTAATGTTACGGCAAATTATGGAGACTATGGCTATGCCTTCTTATCCGAGGATTCCTATCCGATACAGAGTAAGGTGGTCTACAATCAGATCATCGTCGATATCATTAGTGAGGATGAAGCGGTACAGAAGCAGATCAAGGCAAGTATCATCAAGCAGTTAAATCGGGATAACATAGTGGTCTCAGACCAGTCACAGTGCATGGGGGTAGAAACATTTCGTAATGAAATGGTGATGCATAAATCAATGGGAGCTTTATTTTCTATTGTGTTTCTTTTGATTGCAGTCATGGGAATCGTTACGACGATGACAAGGCTTACTTCAAATCAGAGAATACAGATCGGTACTTTAAAAGCACTCGGCTTTTCGAAGCGTGTGATCACGATCCATTATGTATCCTATGGATTCTGGATTAGTCTGGCGGGTTCACTGGCAGGCATATTAGGTGGATATGAGACGGTTCCACGAATGATTTATCCTGCATTTGAGGGTGGTTTTGTTCTTCCTGAATTACATGCCAGATTATCTGTATCCCCATTTATTGCGACTTTGATTTCTGTTGCTGTATCAACATTAGTGAGCTTTTTAGCATGCAGAAAGGAGCTCGTAGATGCACCGGCAGTGACACTCAGACCGGCGCCACCAAAGAAAATCAAACATAGTGCTTTTGAAAAGAGTAAGCTTTGGTTGTCTTTTGCGTTTGCTACGCAGTGGAATATCAGAGATATCATGAGAAATAAAGCTAGAAGTATTATGGGAGTACTTGGCGTATGTGGTTGTACTATGCTTATGGTATGTGCTTATGGTACCAAAGACTCCACGATAGCACTGGTTGACTGGGCATATGGAGATCTGATGACAGCAGCGAATAAGGTTTCGTTCTCAAATACAGTTGATTATGGAATGGCTGTTGATTATAAAAATCGTTTTAAGGGGCAGCTGCTTCAGGAAGCGGGGATCGAAATTTATGCCGGTGAGATAAAGAAAACAGGGCTCTTGACTGTAGTTGATGAGGGAAATTATATGCATTATCAGACAGTCGATGGAGCACACACAGCTTTAACGTCGACAGGGACAGCTATTACCTATAAAATGGCTAATCTGCTTGGTGTTAATGAGGGAGATTTTATTAAATGGAGGATCATTGGTGAGGATGAATGGGAAGTGAGCCGGATCAATCAGGTTTACCGAGAACCTATGACGCAGGGTATTTCAATGACCAGACAATCCTTTGAACAAATTGAACATAAATTTAGTCCGTCATCGTTGTTGACAAATTATGCAATCCCGAATGAGCTTAATGATCATAAAGATATTCAATCTATACTGAATGTCAGCGATATGAAAGCAGATTATGAAAAGAGCATGCAGGGAACGAACCTGATGATCAGCATGATGGTAGGTGCCGCAGTTGTCTTAGGAATTGTTGTACTTTATAATCTTGGCGTTTTGTCTTTTGTGGAGAAGATGCGAGAAATTGCAACACTTAAGGTCTTGGGATTTAAGAGCAGAAGAATCAGGGGCATCCTGCAGACTCAGAATATCTGGATCACAGCAGGTGGTATTCTTTGTGGAATGCCAGTCGGATTTCTGTTTTTGATTATGATGTGTACGGCGATGTCAGACGATATGGATATCCTGCCTGTCGTATCAATCCCCTCGTACATAATTTCGATCCTCGGAACCTTCGCAATCTCAATCGCCGTAAATTTCTTCCTTTCAGGCAAGGTAAAGACAATCGATATGGTAGATGCACTAAAGGGCGTAGAATAAGTTATAGAGCAAGTCATAGACAGCGTGGAAATATGAAATCAGGTGTTGACAATCATGTGAAAAACATGTAAAATAATCATCGTGTCAGTTAGATGATACGATGTATGCAGGAATGGCGGAATTGGCAGACGCGCAGGCTTCAGGTGCCTGTAGTAGCAATACTGTGAGGGTTCAAGTCCCTTTTCCTGCATGAAAACCCTAGTGATTACTAGGGTTTTTTGTTTTGTGTGATATTTCGTGTTGCATAATCAAGCATTCAGGCTTTGGAAAAACAAGTCATTACGGATATACATATATAGCACTGATCGAGTTTGACCACGACTATTATGTACATGGTTTCTGTATGGCAAATTTCGATGGCAAATGGAAAATCGAAGCCTACGGAGGCATTACTTGTTTTTCTAATACGATCCCTACATTGCAAACAGCCCTCCTCTTTGTTACAATAATACACAGGTAATTGCGAAACGACTTCATTGGTGGAGCGATTTCATGAATATACACAAAAATGTTCGTCGAAGGCGTTTTGACTCCTTCCTTATTTCGTGTAAATTCATGAAATTTGTTCTTAGGATTGTGAGTTTCACAATTGCCTGACAATCATACAGTATCACTGTAGTAGATTTTCGGAGTGAGGGCGAGCAATGTTTAAAAGGAAAAACTTGATCTATTTGGCAGTAGTGTTAAGCAGTGCATGCCTGTTTATTATGATTTATGGGATTTATGTACTGGATGTGACCAATACAGACTGGCTGATGGCAGGTGGTGATTTGTCACAGCATTATTTAGGCTGGCGTTTTTATCGGAATGCATCCTGGCAGCCGCTGATCGGTCTGACGGATCACATTGCCTATCCATTTCAAGAATCAGTCATTTTCACTGATTCCATCCCTCTTTTTGCAGTAATTTTTAAACTATTTCGTTCTGTACTTCCAGAACAGTTTCAGTATTTTGGCATCTGGGGACTGTTTTGTTTTATTCTGCAGGGAACGCTTGCGGCAAAGATTCTAGAAAAATATCTGAAGCATCCATTACAAATCTTTTTCGGAAGCCAGCTATTTGTGATAGCGCCTGTTATTATACAGAGGATGTATTGGCATACCTCATTGGCGGCACATTGGATCATTCTTTTGGCGATATGCATGATCATTTATCAGCATGAATGGTTTCATAAGTGGTATCAGTCTGCAGCGGCATGGGTACTGATTGGATTTTTATGTGCATCCGTCCACATCTATTATTTGCCGATGTGTGCATGTTTGCTGGTTTCCTTCGTTCTAAGTGAGTTTTTTTCTAAAAAGCCAGTTTTACAATGCCTGGTTTCGATTCCGGCATTTTCAATATCTTCACTTGCAACTATTTGGATCCTTGGCGGCTTTGCCTCTGGTATGTCAGATGGAGCACCAGGGCTTGGATTTTATAGCTTTAACCTGAATGGCTTCTACAATCCGCAGGATTGGTCAGCCATCTTTCCTAATCTGGAAAAGTATGCGGATGGACAATACGAAGGGTTCGCGTATCTTGGCATTGGTGTGATTGTCTTATTTGTATTGACAGTGTTGCTATTGATTCTGGCTGTTTTTATCAACATCATCCAATATAAAACAAAGAAGG
>JAAYYM010000637.1 GCA_012515365.1 Clostridia bacterium | reverse complement strand
GACCAGAAGGAAAAATGGTATTATCAGATGGTATCAGGTTCGTTCTAATCTGTTTTCAAGAACAAAAGAAAGTCATATTATAACCACACTGATCCTTGATGCGACAGAGCGTAAAAACATGGATCAGGAACTTAAGCTACAGGCTGAACGTCTGAATTTGTTATCAGATGTAGAAGGAGAGCATATCTTTGACTATAATGCAAAGTCAGATGTTCTCTTGATCAAGGCATCAAAAGAAAACGCAGAAGAGCATGATATTATTATACCGGATTTTATGCAGAAAGAGCAGTACAGCTATATTTTTGAAGAAGATAAAGCATTTTTTATTGAGTTTCTGGAAGCTTGTATGAAGTCACCAAAACGTGATAATCTGAATGTCCGCATGAATTTATTTGAAAGTGGATACCGCTGGTATCGCATTCTGGGGTCGAGTATTCTTGGTAATGAAGGATACGTAACACGAATGGTCGGCAGGATTACAGATATTCATGAAGATAAACTTAAGGAAATCGAATTGGAGATTAAGGCTGAAAAAGATACGTTGACCCAGACCTATAATAAAGGGGCTACTGAGCATATCATTACAGGCATTCTTTCTGATGAGAGAAACAATCATTCAGATAAGCTGCATGCATTGCTAGTCATTGATCTAGATAACTTTAAAGCAATCAATGATAACCTTGGTCATGCATATGGTGATCTGGTCTTGAGTGAAGCAGCCGGAAAAATGAAAGATATGTTTAAAGGTCATGACGTAGTAGGACGTGTCGGTGGTGATGAATTTGTCATTTTTATGTATGATGTCGAAGATGTCAGAAATGTATATATCATTGCCAGAAAGCTTTGCAAACTATTATCAACCAAATACCCATGTGTAACAGGTGACATTCCTGTTACATCAAGTATTGGAATAGCGGTCTGTCAAGATCCGTTTCCTGAATATATTGATTTGTTTAATCAGGCTGATGCTGCTATGTATGTTAGTAAAAACAGCGGAAAAAATGGGTGTACATTGTATGGTGATGATATGTAATTCACAGATAAATATAAAAATACAAAAAACAGCTGGATTTTTGTATAAGTTTGTGAGAAAATAGACAAAGGCGAAAAATATAAGTTTTTGAAAGGAGTTTTCACATGATTTATTCACACGAAGTAGAATTGATGTGTCCGGTAGCGCAGGGCGTTAATCATGGAGCAGCACCAATTCCAGAAGAAGCAAAATGGGTAAAAGCAAAAGAAGTAAAAGACATTTCAGGTCTTACACATGGTATTGGCTGGTGTGCACCTCAGCAGGGAGCATGCAAATTAACATTAAATGTTAAAGACGGTATCATTCAGGAGGCTTTAGTAGAGACAATCGGATGTTCAGGTATGACACATTCAGCAGCTATGGCTTCTGAAATTCTTCCTGGAAGAACATTGCTCGAAGCATTAAATACTGACCTTGTATGTGATGCAATCAATACAGCAATGAGAGAATTATTCTTACAGATCGTTTATGGTAGAACTCAGTCTGCTTTCTCAGAGGATGGCCTTGCAATTGGAGCCGGACTTGAAGATTTAGG
>JAAYYM010000636.1 GCA_012515365.1 Clostridia bacterium | reverse complement strand
TAATCAAAGAAGTTTCAGGTGACGCCACTTATCTGTTATGGCTTGACTTTGGTGAATTGATGGAAGATGCGACACTGTTTTGTGAAAAAATAAGAAGACAGACGGGCCTTTACCTATCACCCGGAAGTGAATTTAGAGGAAATGGAAGCCGGTTCATGAGAATGAACGTCGCCTGTCCTAAAGAGTGCGTTGCAGATGCTATGCAGCGACTGAAACGCGCTGTAGAATCAGAGCTTAAAAGTTTAAAACAATAAGAAGATTTTTGGGGCAATCAGACCAATGGCAACAGCATACAATAAATCAAGCCATACCATGGAACCTATAGAACCTATATAAATAAGTCCAATGAAGGGTGCAGCTATGACTTTCCATATCATGGCTACGGCTGGATTTTTCATGATACTTGCTACGAGTGATTTGGCATCACCACTGCTGGGGAATGCATGCATAAGGATAGAACCACCGATCCAGATTAAGATTAGATTCAGGCCTTCGACCAGAAAACTCACAAAATCAGTGGTGCTGCCATATTGTACACAGACGACAGCGGGCATCAGGATCAGTGTGCCTAAAAGAGTGTTGACAAAAAAGGGGCCCATTGCTGTCAATAGATTTTTAATTGGTGAGTCTGTGCGTTCGTGAATGACATAACCATTCGGTGTAGCTGTCTGAAAATATTTGACTTCATATACTGAAATGCCACACCATTTACAAAAAAGCAAATGAGCCAGTTCGTGTACAATGACTCCTGGAAATGTGATAATGGCAATGAGATTGCCTGGTATGATAAACATAATAGTTCCTCCTTTGAGTCGATTCGTGTTACTAGTCTATATAGTACTCTTCTAGTGTTAATTTCCCATCTAGAAAATCTCTTAGTGAGTCATCAAAATAAAAATCTTCCTGTTCAAGTTCAGCCATCAAAGCGTGTGCTTGTTCAACTTCCCCATTTACCTTTAATGAAACAAGATAGGTGTCAGCAACATAATTCTGAGTCCGGTCCATTTCATAAGCCTGTTTTGCATAGGAAACGCCTTCTGCTATATTGCCCTTTAGCAGTTCAAGTATTGCAAGAGAGCGAATTGTAGTTGGTGCCTCTTTATCGATCTGATAGGCCGCAGAAATATATGATTCTGCAGTTTCTAAATCACCTTCGCGTCTATAACTGTTACCAATTTGTACGGCAGTATCTACGTTTTTAGGATCCAGCACAAAACTTTGCTCAAAGTATTTACGACGTTTTAGCTGATCTATTTCAGAATAACCCATATAGTAGTATAGAACAGCCGGTTCATAGGAGGGATCTTCTAACAAAGCCTCCAGTTTGGATACTATTTTTTCACTATGATTTTCGGACATTTCATTTGAATCTGTGATTTCAGAAAGCATTTGGTCATATGCATCATACGTGTTGTAATAACGATCCAGTACAGCTGCATAACTCTCTAAGCGTAAGTAAATAGAATCAGATACCTTATCACCTTCTAAATATGTCTGATAAATATATGCAGCATATGAATAGTATTCATGATCCATTGCAATTTTCATCATTTGTAATGGGACGACATTTGATGAAGGGCGTTTGGCAGCTATTTCATCAAGAGCCGATAAGGTGGAGTAAATATATCCATCATTTGCACGATCTATGGCTGTTGCCACTGTTTTGTAGGAGTTTAGAGATCTAGGCAGAAACAGGTAAGAGATGATTACCATGACTGCTATTAATGCGCCGAACAAATAGATCCATGCCGGAATACGGTCTGTATATTTTGGGACAGCAGCTCCGCGGCAAATACAGCGTTCAGAATTTTGCGGAATTTCAGTACCGCATTGCATACATTTCATTGATTTTATCCTCCGTGTGTCGAAAATCTGGTGCAAGTGTATTGTCTTATGCAATTATAACTTGTGAGAATAGAAAAATCTAGAGAAATATACCATAATATGAGATTAATCTGTGATGATGAATCTTAGTATTAAAAAGCTCTGTTTAATGGTTCTGTTTGAAATATGAAAAAAAGTATTGACAAAGAGACACGCGTGTCGCATAAATGAAACGAAAATGGAAAGGAGGATGTTATGGGAGAAAAAGGAGATAGAAGGAAAGAGGAAATCAAGGAGCAGGCTCGTATTCTATTTGCAGCAAATGGTTTTAATGCAGTTACGATGAAAGATATCTGTGAAGCGACCGGATTAAGCCGGGGCGGTCTGTATCGTCATTATGGTAGTACAGCACAAATATTTAAGGAGATGTTTAAGGGAATGTCAGATGAAGGGGTTGAATCCATGTATGCAGCGATGGAACGCAACATCCCGGCTCCCACGATATTAGAACAGGCACTTTGTATGATGCAGAAGCAAATGATGGATGCAGAGGATTCTCTGAGTCAGGCAATTTATGAATATAGCAATACAGTTGATTCGGGATTTATGATAGAAATGAACAAGGATGCAGTCAGACAGTGGAGTACCTTTATCCAATATGGAATAGATCGAGGCGAGTTTTGTAAGGTGCCGGTTTTACAGATTGTTGACATGATTCTATATGCTTATCAGGGGGTCAGAATGTGGAGCAGAGTTATGCCACTTGATCAAAGTATTGTAGAGCATTATGCAGATCATTTTAAAATGGTATTGCTGGGGTGATTTGAAATGATTTTGGGTGTCGGCCGAACGATTTTGTAAATCTATACAAAAACGTTCGTCGAGAGCGTTTTGACTCCGAACTTATTTTGTATAGATTTACAAAATCGTTCGCTGAGGGTGTATGGGTTCCGCGCTTATTTTGTATGAATTTAGACTAAAGAGGAAGAAGAGATTAATTAGGAGGAAGAATACTATGATATTAGAGACTAACAGATTGATTTTACGTCCGTGGGAGGATAGTGATGCGGAGTCATTATATGAATATGCAAAGGATGAAGCAGTCGGACCGATTGCAGGATGGCCGCCACATACAAGTGTGGAAAATAGTCTTTGGACCATTCAAAATGTACTTAAGAAACCGGAGTCCTATGCAGTGGTATTAAAAGAAAAGGGCGAGGTGGTTGGCAGCATCTCTATTTTGACTGGAGAAGGAAGCAATATGAAGCTGACGGATACAGAGGCTGAGATCGGATACTGGATCGGGGTACCGTTCTGGGGCAAGGGACTGATCCCAGAGGCAGTCAAGGAAATCCTACGCCATGCATTTGAGACATATCAGTATACAACGATCTGGTGTGGATATTTTGAGGGAAATATCAAATCAAAACGTGCACAGGAAAAATGTGGATTTCATTTTCATCATATTGAAAAAGACATTCCGTGGCCGCTGATGAACGATATCCGGACAGAATACATAACTTGTCTTACAAAAGAAGAGTGGGAACGTGGATATCGTGTAGTTGATTTATCAACATATTACCGCAAGGGCGTATATACACATTTTACAAAGGACTGTAGATGTTCCACTTCGATCACTGCTTCAATTGATGTGACAAAGCTGGTCAATGCTTCTAAACAGACAAATACTAAATTTTATATCAATTTTCTCTATGCACTTGCCAAGGTGTTAAACAGCAGAGAAGACTACCGTATGCAGTATTTGTATCAGAGTGATGAGTTGATCGTATATGAAAAAATCAACCCGTGTCATTACATTTTTCATGATGATACGGAAACCTGCACTGTTGTTTATACAGAATTTGATTATGATTATCATCAGTTTTACAAGAATGTTGAGGCAGATATTGAGCGTGCAAAAAATACCAGAGAATATGGTCTGGATCAGGGTGGAAATCCCAATCATTTTGACGCATCTTATATTTCATGGCTGTCCTATGATTCTTTAAATGTAGAGCTCCCTGATGGTTATCCGTACTATCTCCCGATCATAAACTGGGGCAGATACAGAGAAGAAAACGGTACGTATAAAATGCCTGTTTCCGTGCGCTTAAATCATGCTGTGGCAGATGGTTATCTGGTAGCCAATGTATTACGAAAATTAGAGCAGGTATGCCATACGGATTTTATTGACAAATAAAATAAAATTTTCAATTGTTCATAGTCCTCTTGCTAAATAAAGTATTCAATTTTATAATGTGATAAGAGTCAGAATACTTACTTATGATAATCAGAATTACAAAGGGGCACTAATGAAAATAAAAACGATAAACAGGAACTATGAGGATGTGCTTTTATCTCCAAAGGAAAAACACTTCCAGCCAACAAAGCAGAGTATGCTTATGCGTACTCTGCTTAAAGCTGTTTCTGCAAAAGAGTTAAAAGATGCACATTTTACTTATCAGATGAAAGGAATGGAACAGCTTAAACCGGGTGAATCTTGTCTGATCTTAATGAAT
>JAAYYM010000635.1 GCA_012515365.1 Clostridia bacterium | reverse complement strand
TTTGGAAAGCGTCGCGCATATCAAAGAAAAGTTGGGATTGCACCATTTGATGGCATTTTTTCTGCTCACGGCTTTGTTTTTAGAGCAAATAGGGATGTTATAGATGAAAATTTACTTCCATATTTTATTCAATCGGATCAGTTTATGAATCGTGCAATAGAAATATCAGTAGGATCACTTTCTCCTACGATTAATTGGAGTGAATTAAAAAAACAGGTTTTTGTATTGCCTTCGATAGAAGAACAAAGAAAAATAGTAGAAACAATAAGTGCAGCAGATGAAGTTTCAAAAAGATATGTTAAAGAGTTTAATGATCTGTCAAGATTGAAACTCAAATATGAGGATATCAATTTTTTACTACATGAGGTAATAAAGAAGAATCCCTCGATCCCTAAAAATTGGAGAATAGGATATGTAACTGATCTGGTCGAAATTGATCCACGCTTTCCAAAAGGTATAGAAACTGATACTGTTTCTTTTGTTCCAATGGACTTAATTGATGAAAACGGAAACATAGTTGAACAAAGAATAGAACCACTAGAAAAAGTAAAAAAAGGTTATACATATTTTGCCGAAGGAGATATTTTATTTGCGAAAATAACTCCTTGTATGGAAAATGGAAAAGGAACACTTGCGACTAATTTGCTTAATGGAATAGGCTTTGGAAGTACGGAATTTTATGTTATAAGACCATATGATAAGAATGATACTCAATACTTATATTCACTTTCAATGTCAAAAGTATTTAGACGGCGAGCAGAAAGATGGATGCAAGGATCTGCTGGTCAACGAAGAGTGCCGAAAGATTTCTTCAGTAAAAGACTTATTGCTATTCCCCCTGAAAAAGAGCGGCAAAGAATAGGAGAAATGTTTCGAGAAATAGATTATAATCTATTTCTCCTCAAAGAACAAATTAATAAAAGTAGAAAACTCACGAATAATTTGCTTAATACCTATTTAGATGTAGGAGGTGCTAACTAATGTTTGATGAATGTAATACTATAGAACGCATGGTTTTATCAACACTATCACCAAAGTGGAAGTATATCTCTGCTGATAAGCTTGGCCGTAAATACAGTGATGTGATGGTCGAACATATGGTGGGTGCCGCCTTGATACGTTTGAATCCAGAAATTGCAGAAGAACCTGACAGGGCTGATGAAGTAATTTATAAGTTACGGACCATTATTCTTTCAGTTCTTGGAGAAGGTCTGGTACATGCCAATGAACTGTTAACTGAGTGGTTCCGTGGTGAACATACGATGCAGTTTGGAAAAAACGGTGAGCATACTACAGTACGCCTATTCGACTTTGATAATATTCATAATAATGAATTTATTATAACCAATCAGTGGATATTTCCTAAAGTTGATGGTGGAAAGCGGTTTGATATTGTGTTATTAATTAACGGCTTCCCTGTTGTGATTGGAGAAGCCAAAACACCAGTACGCCCTGCAGTATCATGGGTAGACGGTGCCGATGATATCAGCAACATTTATGAAAAATCTGTTCCACAAATGTTTGTAAGCAGTGTATTCTCCTTTGCAACGGAGGGAAAATGTTATCGCTATGGATCTGTCCGAATGCCTATTGATAT
>JAAYYM010000634.1 GCA_012515365.1 Clostridia bacterium | reverse complement strand
CTCAATCTTTTTCATTATCTTTTTTACGCGAATTAGAACGTAATAAAGAGTTTTAATACAAATCGTTAAATTGTATCAAACCTATACTTTAAATATGTGTTTAATCACATTCGAGATTGAATATTATTTATAACTCCATTTCCATATAACCAGCAACAAAAGGAGCATTATCATATTGCTTTAGGCAATATGTTGAAAAACCATTTTTTTCATACCATTCTTTTAAAACGAGGTTATCATTAATCATTCCCAAACGCAACTTTTCGCAACCACATTTTCTGGAATATTCTTTTGTAAAATTTATCAAAAAAGTACCAATACCATGTTTTTGATATGTCGGCAATACTTGTTTCAAACCTAAATAAAAACAATTATCCCATCCAAGTGATAAGCAAACATGATTTCGCCTGCTTCATACTCTTTAAGAAAGTTCTCGTATTTCAATGTTACCCTACCGCTATCAGGGCAGTTATCGTCTGTAAGGCCAAATTGGATAGCAATAGGGCCATACCCTTCATGTATAACATACAGGCATCAATGCAATTCGTTTTTTTTCAACTGGTTTGATCATATAAATTACTAGTAAAATATTATCAATTAAAAGCAAAATTCATTATTATATATTACTAGGTACTCCTTTCACTTATGTATATTATATCATATAATGCAGATAGTTTTACATTTTTTCCATATCCAGTTATTTTCGAGTTTTTAGTATCTTTTCATCTTTTTGTGAACTTTTATGTTTTGGTTCGTTGGTGAAAAAAAACTACAAATTACACAACACAAGTAACCTGTAGACTTACTTTCGATGAGAAAAAAAGAGATTTTCCTACTTTCATAATCTATTCAATCCTACAAATTGGGATTTATCGAATATACGTTTCCTTAAAAATTATTATTAAACATCATATCGTATATCTTGATTTACATAAATCTGTAGCATTGCTTCAGGAGTTTTCTTGTAAAAATACAATAAAATGGTAATTTTGTCATTATTTTTATTGATATATTCTATTTCAAATGATACAATAAATTGAATTACCAATTATTGGTATCATACATATCAGATTGGTTATGTAAATAAAATGTAAAAGGAGGATTATTCTTTGAAAGGTTGGCAGTTTACAAACACTCATGTTCCACTAAAGTTGGTCGAAAAACCCGATCCGGTAGTTAAACCGGGATTTGTTGTTATCGAAGTTAAGGCGGCTGGATTATGTCATTCTGATGTTGCAGCTCTAGAAGATCCAGGCTGGATAGGCATTATCACCGCACACCCTATGTATATGGGACACGAAAATGCAGGTGTTATTATCGAAGTTGGTGAAAGCGTTGAAGGATTCAAAGTAGGAGATAGAGTAGGGATTGCACCCATATCTGCAAAACTCAGCGCCGAGACCGGACGCTCTTGGGCAATCGGGTATCAATGTGATGGCGGTTACGCTGACAAATGCATGGTCCCAGTTGATTGCTTAATTCCACTACCTGATAATGTAAGTTTCTTAGAGGGAGCAGCAGCTACTGATGCTGGCATGACCTCTTATCATGCTTTGTATAAAGCCGGTGGTGCCAAGGCAGGTATGAAAGTAGGTATCATCGGACTAGGCGGATTAGGACAGTTTGCTGCAGGTATGGCACTGATTGATAATTGTGATCTATATGTATGCGATATTAGCCCTGAAGCAAGAAAACTAGGCGAGGAAATGGGTATCAAACACATCTACGAGAGTGCGATGGATCTAGCACCAGCTCAGTGTGAACTAATAGTCGATTTTGCAGGATTTGGCCAAACCACGGCCGATGCATTAGAGGCAGTAGCCCCTGGTGGCAAAGTGGTTGTTGTAGGTATGGGCAAATTAGAATCCACAATTAATACGAGATCATTAATTCTTAAAGAAGTAAAACTTATTGGAAGCTGTGGTGGCACTGCTCAAGATATTAAAGATGTTTATGGTTACTTTGCTACTGGTAAACTCAAACCAAAACTACACGAGATTTCTTTTGATGAAATCCCTGAAGGATTAGAAAGACTACACCGTGGAGAAGTTAAAGGACGTTTAGTAGCAGTTAGATAATTTCAAATATAATACTAATATAATTAATGCTAGCTTCGATATTCAATCCAAAGCTAGCATTTTATTTATAATACTTTTTATTTAACAATAAACTTCTTGATTCATTATTACAAAATCATTTACGAATATTGTGTTTAGGGGATAATAATCAAAAGCAAATGAACTTAAATTCTGTATGGCTTCATTTTCATCTACAATCTTGCCATTTATCATTTCAATTGTAATAATACCGCTATTTGCATTTTTGTATTTCTTTATTACACCTTGGAGGATAATAACATCGCCAACCTGTGGTTTGTTTTCTAGACTATCATATCTGATCGTACCTGTACTATCATAGATACCATAGATATATAAAGTTTGTCCTTTTTCATTTTCAATATAAACATTGCCATAAGTAGTACTATCAATGGATGTTATTCGACCCCTAACATAATATTCTTCAGTGGTTTGAGCATTTGCCTCAAGATTTTCACCAATTGCTGTAATAATAGGTATAGATGTCAATACTATAACACCATCTTCATCTACAATCTTGCCATTTATCATTTCAATTGTAATAATACTGCTATTTGCATTTTTGTATTTCTTTATTACACCTTGGAGGATAATAACATCACCAACCTGTGGTTTGTTTTCTAGACTATCATACCTGATCGAACCCGTGCTATCATATACACCATAGACATATAAAACATTGCCGGCCTCATCTTCTAAGTAAAGATTTCCATAAATAGTACTATCAATAGATGTTATTCGACCCCTGACATAATATTCCTCAGTGGTTTGGGCATTCGCAGCAAGATTATTACCAATTTCAAGTATATCAGAAATAGGTGTCGGTTCAATATATTCTACCGTTCCATATACCTTGCTTACACTATAATTACTATCAGCATATGTTATATTGTCACCTACTGCTTTTACAACAATTCTTTGCCCTAATGTAAGAAGCATAGATAATTCATCAGTACTGTGTTCTTCACCGTCATCAATTGCATATACATAACCCTCTGCATGAGGAACTGCTGCCCAATAAGCAACACCGTCTTCAGATATATTGACAACCGGAGTATCAAGAACAATAAGATTAGGACCAGAAGTCATACCGCCATTACGTATGTATTCGGCGATTAAATCGCGAGCATAGATACCATAATCATAGTTTTCAATAATAGTTAAGTTATTAAGAGTAAAACTAGAATTCCAAGTATCAGTAATTATATAGTATGTTTCATCAACAATAATACTATCCTTAATACTATTTCCATAATCGCTATATGAAACATAATAACTCTCGTTGTTAATAAAGTGATCAAGCAAATCGATTCCTAAAATACTACATAATTGAATATCGTTATCAAAGGTAAAGATTGTTTGAACATCTCCATAAGTTATTGTTCCCGGATATAAGCAATAAGGTGAACGGGGATTAATTGATCCTCCACCCAAAACGATATCATATGTATCGCCCCATTTTTCAATTCCGGCTTCAACATACATTTGTGCAGCAAGATTTGCAAGTTCACTAGAGCCACGATAAACATCGTTTTGACCCAACACTTGTTGAGATATGCTTATTTGATCATAGTATTTCTCAAGTAAATCCTCAACAATCGGGTCGTCAGGAATGCTCTCATCAGCAAATTCTTCTGAAGAAATTAGATTAGCGCTATTTACCACACTACTACCAGTAACAAAATTAATACTAACTTCAACGTGAGTAATTACGGTGTTATCACCGCCGCCTTGCAAATGGAATACATTGCGACTATCTTTTAAAATATAAACCTGATGAGTATGGCCTTCAAAAACTATATCAATATAACCATCTGACAATGAGGGATCATACCATGTTAAATCATCATCAGGAATACCATATATTCCACTATAAGATGCGTCGAACCCATCATGTATTGTATAAATAATATAATCTGCACCTAAGTTACGAAGTCTGGTTGCTTCTGCTTTAACTAAATCAGTGAGTTCACTACCTGTTTTGAAATACAGGTCAGAAACTTTACTTCCTTCTATGGAGCCATAGCAATTTCCTATTGCTCCAATAATACCGATTGTTGTGTTGCCTTTTGTAATCAATACGGAGGGACTGCAGAAGTCAGCCGGAGTATCGGTGTCCCTATAATATACATTTATTGCTAAGATTGGGAAAGATACAAGCCCGGCATTTTGACTGATAATACTATGTGTCCAATCAAACTCATGATTGCCAAGGGTCATTGTATCGAATCCGACATAATTCATCCACTCCATGATTATTGCCCCTCTTGTAAGATTGGATTCACTGCCTCCTTGCCACATATCACCTACAGAAAGGATGAGTGTCAAGGGGTTCTCTTCTTTAGCGTTTAAAAGATAAGTGGTAAGTTCATCAACTCCAACATATGTTTCGGTGTTGTTAAATTTACCATGTAAATCATTACTGGAGAATATATCAAAGGTTTCAATAACTGATAAATGACAGCCATCACAGATACCATTGTCATCTGCATCTGTATGTTCGTGCTCTGAAAATTCATAAATTATAGGGTCAGAATATATACTATCTAAATAGTATTCATTATCACCCACCGCTTTAACAACAATGGAATCACCAAGTTGGAGCTCAACTGATAGTGATAAGGTTCCTTGTT
>JAAYYM010000633.1 GCA_012515365.1 Clostridia bacterium | reverse complement strand
TTGTGTACATAATAAAAGTTTTTTTCCTTGGATCAAAATCAACTTGCTAGCTAATTTTATCCTTGCTGCAATCCATTTCTGTATTACAACTTTTTTACTGTTTTGTTTCGAGTTCAGATCTGTTACAATCTGATTCGTTCTGAATTCTCATTTGCTCTGTTCTTTCGAACTTCGCTTCTGAATTTTCAGGGTTGGTTTATACTGTTTAGTTTTCAAGGTTCTTGTTTGTTTGCCGTGTTTCAAACTGTCTTGTTCGACATGCGGCTTATACATAGTATCATTCTAAAATCATGTTGTCAACGGTTTTTTTCAACTTTTTTTTTACTTTTTATCTCAAAAAAAAAATATCAATATATCTAGTATTATCAGATAATCTGAACCCCCATATTTTGAATAGAAACAAAATAAATTAGATGCCAGAAATATATTTAAATAGAAAATCATTATTAAATAAGATAGTCAAAAATTTACTTTCATTAATATATAAAATCATAGTGTTGCCTAATGTATTTCCAAAAAAAACAATTGCTACAAAAAACAGGATCCATACAATTAATAATCCCCATAGCAATCCTGCTGTTGCACCGATCATTTTGTTAAATCCTTTGATGATTGGTATTCTGGAAATAAAATCTGCTGAAAGCAGTACGACATTGATCAGAATCCACAGCATAATAAAAGAACCAATAAAAGTAATTGCATTTATGATCATTCTGGAAAGATAACCAGATACATAATCCTCAAACAAGTGAACCAAAAGTGTCTGATACACTTCTTCTGTATTATTCTCTACAAGTGAATTCTTTACTATATCCGGAAGATTATAGTTTTCTATTGTAATTTTCTGATTTTCCGGTATCGAATTATCAAGCTTGGCATTATCCTCAGCAAACACTTCCACAACCTTTTGCCGCAGCTGATCATATACAGGAGTGTGATTAATTAAATAGTTACTGATATACGGAGAGATCACTGTCACCACCATAATGGTTAAGACGAATGACACTAAGGAAATGGCGATACGCAGAAAACCCTTTCTATAACCATGAACAGCTGATCCAATCAAAATCAGACATACAATAATAAATAGTATATTTACATTTTCTAAATTCATTTTATTCTCCCGTAGTTACTTTAACTGTATTTCTTCAGCCCTGTTTCCCGAAATCAAAATATACTTAGAAAGATGCTCTGTCGGGATCATGACAAGGACTGATTTATCGAAGGTGCCTTTAAACTTCTCAACACCACGCATATTGTAAATCGAGCATTCCGCACTATTATAAATGATAATTGTATCCTTATTTAAAATAATATCCGAATAATCAATATCAAAGCCTTTGGTAAATACAACCTCTCCCTCTTCATCATAGACGTCCAGACGATATTTATGTTCCGTATCTGTCGATGCAAATACCAGACCTGTGTATTCATCTCCATGAAATACACTTTTTACTTCTTCAACAAGAGGCTGTTCAAATTCGTTTGTAGGCTTCTGACTTCCCCTGAAAATCAAAAATCTGTCATTGCTAACTGCAATTGCAGTCGAATCATTGATAAACTCTATGTATGAAACAACTGTATCCGCATAATTATAACCACTTACGAAATTATCAATCTCATTTTGTCCAACCTGTCCAAAATTGTAAAATCCGATTTTGGAAGTAAGCACACCATTATCTACATACAAATAGGAAATCGCCAGTTTGATACCATCATCAGATAAAGATACACTGACCGGATATCCGCTCAATTCCATCGTCGTCTTGATTTCAGCCACAACACTTCCCGTTTTGTCATACACACGAACCCAGGTTGTCTTTCCATCTTCTAAGACTGCTGCAACAATTCCATTCTTAGAAACACATAATTTCTGTACCGGTAGCATAGCATCCACTTCACAACACTTTCCAGATGCGTTTAACAGATAAATCATAGTTCCCTTATAGTCACCCAGCACAACATATTCTCCAGATACATCAACCATAGCATTCTGCATTTCATAGGTTTCATTCCAAAGCATTTCATTATCAACCGTAAATGCCATCGCGCCATCCTGACTGTATTTCAGAATATTTCCTTTATAGTTCATATAAGAAGCCGTTGTCGTTTCTTCAAATTCAATTCGTTTTAAAACCTCATAATTTGTATAAATCATGTTTTGGTAATTGAAATAAAGACCCAATCCAATTAATGTGATCACCACAAGCACAATAAGGATTCGATATAATATTGTCAGTCTATGACGAATAATATCTCTTTTCATATCCCTGACTGTATTCTTTTCTTTCTTTTCGAATGAACCTCTCAAATATGACATCAATCCACCCCATCACCAGTTAATCCCTGATATTCTGATTACAATATGATAGTATATCACATCCAACTTACGGAAGCAAAATTTCCTGTCCGCAGACGATGAGATTCTGATCATTGATCTGATTTAAATGGCAAATAGCCTCTACCATGTCCTGTGACTGATAAAACCTGCGGCTGATCTTATTAAGTGTATCTCCCTCCTTAACCATATAGCTCTTTGGTACAGTCACCTCCGTTTTTACCTGATTATCAGATACCTGCTCCGTTGAAAACGCTGGGTTCTTCTCTTCATACACCGTAGAAAGTGGATCTCTTGTTTCTTCTTTTTCAGCTTGTATCTGGGAGATTTCCATACAGACGCGACTCATACTTTCATAATGATTGATCATAGATATTCCTATTGCAAGCACCAAAATCAGTAAAATCATATTGACCCCAGACATCATAGCCATCCATGATCTTTGTTTTCGAATCATTTGCTTTTCCTTCATAATATCTCGAAACTGAAGAACAGCTGTATCCTCTGTTTCTATCATGCTCTGTTCTGACTGCTCGTCTATTAGTGATTTCATTTCACTATGATCTGAAAAGTAACGATAATATCCGGATTCTCTTTTTACTGTTAAGCCGTCATATATATAACAAATATTCTCTTGCTTACAACAGTATAAAGCCAACATTTCTTTATATTTTGTGCAAAACGACTGTGTTATGGTTTCATCTATGCTCTCAATTCCTTTACTATCGATATCTGCATATGCAAATCCAAGAATATCTAGTTCCGGAAAATGTTTGTGACAAATGAATGCTATTTTCTTTTTTAACTCACATATTTCCGTTAATTCATTCTTGCAAATCCTGATTGCAGCATTGACCTGATAAATATCTTTCTGATCATATTCTCTTCTCTCGCCAAGTAACACAAATGTCTGCGTTTCCTCTTTCTCACAGAATTCAGATATGTACACTTCTACATATTCTTCTATATAAATACTGTTTTTTCCTTCTACTTTTCCTATCTGACATACATGCTTCGGCAATTGATTGTTCTGATCCATTTCAGTTTCCTTTTCTTGATATATTAATTCCATCATATGCTCTGTCCCTTTCAATTTTATCATCCTGTATTGATAAGGACATCCTATCATGATCTGCCTGAATAATATGGCACTTACTGTCGAAAGCATATAAAAAAGAGAGCTACAGCTCTCTTTTTTCATTTTATGATATTGCCTTTCTTGCCAGTTCCAGACAACCCATAATACCTTGATCATCTCCCAGACTTGCCGGCACTATATACTCATCTATATTGCTTAGTTCTTTTGTACGAATATATCCATTCATTAATTCCAATACGAATCTTCGAATCAAAGGAAACAGCTGTAGTTGATGCATGACTCCCCCGCCAAGTATGATTTTCTGCGGAGATACAATCATAATGTAGCTGACGATCGCCTGTGCAATGTAATAAGCTTCTAATTCCCACACTTGCATCTGTCCACTTAGCTCAATGGCCTTTTTACCCCATCTTTTTTCAATTGCAGGTCCTGCCGCCATTCCTTCAAAACAATTTCCATGATAGGGACAACTTCCTTTAAAAGAATCCTGTGGATGTACATCCATCAATATATGACCCGCTTCCGGATGCAGCATACCATGCACCAATGTATGATTAATACAAATGCCTACTCCGATACCAGTTCCGATCGTAATATAAATTACATTCTCTAATGCTTTGGCACATCCAAATGTCATTTCACCTAGACATGACGCATTTACGTCTGTATCAAATCCCATTGGAACATTCAATTCTTTTTTTAGATTTCCGACCAGATCATACTGTCTCCATGCAAGCTTGGGGGTATCCAGAATAAATCCATATGTATTTGAATTCTGATTGATATCAATCGGTCCAAACGAACCAACGCCCAATGCATCTATCTTCTTTTCATTAAAATAAGAAATTATTTTTGGTAAAGTTTCTTCCGGTGTTGTAGTTTGGATTGACACCTGATCTAATACAGTTCCATCCTCCAGACCAATCGCGCAGACCATTTTCGTCCCACCGGCTTCAAGTGCACCTAATCTCATACTACGTTCCTCCATCGTGAAACTATAGTTCTGTTACTAAAATGCTCATGTTTCCTGTTAAGCAATATTTTCCATATTGATAAGGGATAATAAACGACTCACCAGTTTGAATCTCGTGCTCATCAATCATGCCTGCCCCTTTAACAACACTGATAATCTGAAAAACATTACTCTGTTCCATTTCCAGTCTGTTGTTTACCTCATGTTTTGTGATTGTAAAATACTCGCATTTGATATGTTGTGCATCGCAATCCTGACTTAAGTCGGCTTGTGGAAAAGGTACTGTCATCACATCTATGCTTTTATCGATATGGAGTTCTCTGACCTGTCCATTTACCAAACGCTCATAATCATATAAACGATATGTGATATCACTGCTCTGCTGTATTTCTAAAATTTCTGTATCATGCTTGATAGCATGTATCGTACCCGGATCAATTCGAAGAAAATCACCTTTTTTGATTGGTACTTCGCGCAAAAACTCATCCCATCTGTTTTCTTTGATCATCTGAGCCGCTTCTTCTCTATTTTTCGCATGATGACCAATAATGATTGTTCCATCTGGTTTACAATTCAATACATACCAGCATTCTGTTTTTCCTAGTTCACCATTTTCATATTTTGCCGCATACTCATTATCAGGATGTACCTGAATGCTAAGATCTTCCCATGCTTCTATCCTCTTCACTAAAATAGGAAAAATCCTACAATCTACATAACCAAATAACTCTCTATGTTGATTCCAAAGTTCGGCTAACGATACGCCCTCAAAACGGCCTTCCCTAACTCTGCAAGTTCCATGACTATGTGCACAAATCGTCCAAACTTCACGTCCCCAAATCAAATCCCTGACGACCGGTTCAAAGAAAAGTAACTCCTTCATTGTGCTTTCTCTCCTTTTTTCGAGACCTCAATAATATAATTTTAGCATAGGCTGGCATTTACGTAAAGAAAAAACACCTATGTTCTCCTTTCCCACACAAAAAAAGACCTGTACAAATCATTGGATAACTATCATATAGCATATCACAATTTGTACAGATCCATTGTTTTTATTAAAATATTTTTACATAAAAGCTTTAATCTGAAGATAAATTCCTTCCGCATCAAGCTGATATTTATGAAGTAAATCATTTGCTGATCCAGATTCTCCGTAACGATCCTGCATACCAATCTTTAAGACATTGGTTGGGTATTTTGCACATAATGCATCGCATACAGCACTGCCAAGACCACCGATTACAGAGTGCTCCTCAGCTGTTACAACTTTTCCAGTCTTCTTTGCAGAGGCAATGATCAAATCCTCATCTAAAGGCTTAATTGTGTGAATGTTGATTACTTCTGCATCAATTCCATCTTTTGCAAGCATGTCTGCTGCTTCCATAGATGCAGGTACAGTAAGTCCGGTTGCTACGATTGTTACATCCTTACCTTCACGAAGTACAACACCTTTTCCCATTTCGAATTTATAAGTTGCTTCATCATTAAATACAGGAACTGCAGCTCTGCCAAAACGAAGATAAACAGGTCCTTCATATTCATATGCTGCTTTCACTGCTGCACGAGCTTCAACATCATCTGCTGGAGAGATAATTACCATTCCAGGAATCGTTCTCATAAGTGCGATATCTTCATTACACTGATGAGATGCACCATCTTCACCTACAGAAATTCCTGCATGAGTTGCACCAATTTTTACATTAAGATGTGGATATCCGATACTATTTCTAACCTGCTCAAATGCTCTTCCTGCTGAGAACATAGCGAATGAGCTGGCAAAAGGTACCTTTCCTGTAGCTGCAAGACCTGCTGCAATACATGTCATGTTTGCTTCTGCGATTCCACAATTGATGTGTTTATCTGGATGTGCTTTCATAAAAATATCTGTTTTAGTAGCTGCAGCAAGATCTGCTGTCAGGACAACCAGATCATCATGCTCATTTCCAAGCTCTACGAGAGCATTACCATAGCTTACACGTGTTGCAATTTTCTTTACTTCTGACATAGTGCTTCACCTACTTTCTCTAAATCCTGCATTGCGATTGCATACTGCTCATCATTTGGTGCTACGCCATGCCATGAAACATTATTCTCCATGAAGGAAACGCCCTTTCCTTTTACACTCTTAGTGATAATTGCTGTAGGCATTCCTTTTGTTTTTTTCGCTTCATCAAATGCTGCTTTCAGCTCACCAAAATCATGTGCCGAGCAATTGATTACATGGAAATTAAACGCTTTAAATTTCTCATCAATCGGATAAGGATTACATACCTCTGTAATAGGTCCGTCGATCTGAAGATTGTTATTATCTACGATTACTACAAGGTTATCCAGTTTTTTATGACCTGCAAACATAGCTGCTTCCCATACCTGTCCTTCAGCTATTTCACCGTCTCCTAATAATGTATATACACGG
>JAAYYM010000632.1 GCA_012515365.1 Clostridia bacterium | reverse complement strand
TACACCCATTTTGTCCCATAATATCTCTTAAAGAAAAAAATAACTTCTAATCAAAATCTATATCAACTTCACTGACCTTAATCCCTCCCCACTTATCCCTGTTCATATTAACATATTCCCCCAAACACATCTCAACAAACTTACTCTCACTTATATTCCTCCCCCTCTCTCCGTTATATTTCATCCGCATAACATCCAACTTATCCCTCAACGTCTTCTCAACGTATACCGCTATCCTTGTCTTATCTATACCTATCATAACATTACAAATATATGCAAAATTTCCCAAAAAAGTGTGCTACTATATCAACGTCTTATCAACACCAAAATAAGTGTGCCACTACACGAAGGCAATGAAAATACAAAAGGGAACTTATGTGCCAAGTTTTTGCGTTAGGGCGTTGGACCGATGGTGGGGGGCTTGTTCTGTGGTGCCAGATGGGGCCCAAAGGAATTAAAAAGTTATTTTCTCTCTGAACTAAATCACGTAGCTATGATGATGATTGAAAGACCGAGCCATGTACTGAGAGTGCGTCAGGCTCACAAGAATGCCCTTCGGGTTTTATTTGCCCGTGAACCAATTGCCCCTCCTGTTGAGAAGGAGATGATTGCAAGGCTTACCGAGTATCACATTACCAGGCTGCACAAGCTCTGGTTCAGCAGCTCACGCCGTGAAAAGCAATGCTAATAGCATGGTGATATGGACTGACGGTAAGAACAGGACATGCGTGCAGGAGATGTATGATAAGCCGGCAAGGCTCTGCTATTGGTGGATTAGCCAGCATAAGCATGAACCACGGTTTAATGGAGGGCGACTGCTTGTAGTATCAATGATGAGAGAGAGGACGAGTTAGTTCTCTCTCCTTTCATCTAAAAGTTATTTTCTCTTTGAATATATTCTGAACCTTGCTTCACTGTCTGCTCAGAACAGTCAGAAGATTGAAGCCGTTCATGAGATATATAGCTCTTTTAATTGTTTAACTCTTAAATTTAAGACAAATGGACTTTTTTAAATCAATGCAGGTCGAACGGCCTGAGTTCAATCTTCTTCCTGTCGGTGAGCATGTCGTAAGACTGATCCGTGCAGAGGAAACTGATAGCTTTTCACAGTTCAATGGAGAGCAGAAAAAGAAGGACTTCGGCTGGAAAGATCGGACACCTCAGCTCGCAATAACCGTCGTAGCAGCCGAAGAAGGTAAATCCGGAGGGATGACCCACAGGCTGAACGGTCTTGGTTACATCAAGTACAATGACCTGAGTGATGCTCAGAAGGAATCAGGCGAGTACGAAGACATCGGAGGTTATGCTTGCTCTGCCAATGAAGACGGGCAAATGGTCAGGGAAATCAGTCATGAACATACCAAGCAATGCAAGAACATCCTGAACCAGTTCGCAGCAAGCGTAGGTGCACAGGCAGGTGAAAGCCTTGGCGATGTGCTTACCAGGGCTATTGCAAATCAGGTCAAGTTCAGGGTTACTGTCATCAATGATGAGTATGACGGTCGCGAGCAGCTCAGGCTGTCGAGATTCAAGGCAGTCGCAAACGTGATGTCTGAACTCGAATAGTCGGACTTTTGCCGGGGGTTAAAAGCCTCCGGCTTTTTTTTGACGTAGGCTTACAGCCTATTAGGGCCTGCGGGCCTGCGGCCCGGATAGGCGGCGTCTGAACAAACACCAGGCATCTGGTATTGAAAGTTCCCTTTACATCAATACGCCAATCTTTCGTATCTCAACGATCCCATTCCATCTCTTCGGCAATCTTTCAGAAACAGAAGAGCCGATCAGAAGTTGTCGATGACGTTTTCTAACCGGCTCCCGGGATTAGGTGCACCCGAAGGCACACTGGAAACAAAATGGGGAATGAACTGAATCATCACAAAGATAAACTCTTTTTCTTTCCCTACAATACCTATCTCTATCCCTCTCAAAAAAGTCTGCACGTAACCCACCTCCGGACATCTCATGGGATCAGCAGAGAAAACGTAGCAGTATACCATTGCAATCATTCCCTCATACGTCGTATCTCATTCCTTACATGCTAAGGCATGATAGGTCATGCGAAGGCATGGAAAAGGAGAATAAGCTTTGGGGGATGGTTTGGGTATAATGATTTGGGATTGATTTTTTGTTCAGAGTTTTTTATATGCAGGAGGAAGAGCTTTGCTTGAATTTTTTTGTGTTACTTTTTTTTGAAAAAAAGTGACGTAGTTTTTAAGGGTCTGGACATATATATGTACATTAAGAAGGGGGAGAAATGGATAATGGTGGTTATTAATGATTTACGAAGAATAGTTGTTCACTCTGAGGGACACTTTTGTTCACTCTGAGGGACACATATGTTCATTTTTACAGATAACAATATACAACACCGTTTATATGTTCAATATATATGTTAATATATTGTTCATATATTTTAAACAATATGTTTATATTGAATGGACAGATTGTTTTATTTTTGGCATAACTAATTAAACATATAAAAATGGAGAATGAAAGTGTTATTCCAAAGAGAGTAGAGGATGATTATCAGAAGATGGCTAATTACTTTGAAGCCATTAAAGATATTGATAGTTATGATGATTTTCCAAAGTTCAGGGAGAATCCGTTTCTATGCTTATTAGGTGATGTCATGAAGCTTACCTGGAAGACGAAAGGGATTGTCAATGGAGTTGGTAGTGTTGAATATGTAGACAAGGAAACGGGTCAGTTAATAGTTGCATCTGAGAACAAAGTATTTCGGAGGAAGGAATATGTTGACAGTGGTGTATTTACGAAGATGTATTTATCTCAGATAAAGGAAGTATTTTCATTAAGTTATGCTGGATTAAAGACCTTTGGATACATCGTCACTGAGCTTGATAAGTCTAAATCTGAAGACGGATTAATTACTTTCAGACTTAAGGAAGCTATGGATTTTTGTGATTGGAGCAGTAGATCACGAATTTATGCTGGTCTTACAGAATTGATCTCAAAGGGTATTATTTGCAAAACAGATGTAGCATGGCAATTCTTTGTGAATCCTCTTTACGTCTTCAAGGGGAACAGGCTTGTTATCTTCAATGAATACATCAGGCAGGACTTTTTTGAAACGACTAAACAGATAGGAGAATGAAGGTATCGGTAATAATTCCTACTCATAACAGTGAGAGGACACTTGAGAAAGCTTTAATGTCTGTAGTTAATCAGAGTGTTGACTGTGAGATTGAGATATTTATTTGTGATGACCACTCAGATGATCAGAAATGGATTAAAGCAATGGCGGAGAAATACAACTGTGACTTCTTTGATTCCGTAATCAATCACGGAGGCCCATCATGGGGACGTAATGTCGGGATAACATTTGCCGATGGCGACTATCTGGCGTTCATTGACCAGGATGACTATTGGTTACCGGATAAGCTGAAGTACCAACTTGGGCTCATTAAGAAGTACAAGCAGGATCTTATCTACTCTTCTCACTTCTACCCGGGCTGTCCTTATGGAGAGCGCCCTGATATGGATATCCATGAGAGGTTGCTTCATTTGGACTTCTCCGAGGGAGCAATGTATCCGAGTTCTATCCTGGTCCGCAATGAGAACATCCCCCTGGCAAAAAACCACATCTCCGATTATGATTGGTCTGTCTCTTTGACCAATGGCCGCAGGTGCATGCGCTCAGATCCAATGGTAATTAGAGGTGAGATAGGACTATCAGCTAACCTACAATATAAGATCCATGATAACAACGTCAAATTAGGAGTAATCACGGACTACAAAACAAGGCGCAGGGTATATAACTCTCTTGCACGGTGCTATTATGCTATAGGAGATGGGAAGATGGCGAGAGAGTGCCTGTACAATGCTGGAGCAAGCATAAAAAATTATGCCTACTTCCTGACAAGCTACCTGTCTCCTGTCAGGAAGTTTATTGTGAAACAATTTGGAGTGTATGGAACATGAACAGGAACGATAAGACCAGGCTATATAAACTGAAAGTTATATAGTCTTAGCCTCGTAACAGGAATTTATTTTCTTTTTCGAATTAACCAGTTCTTTGACATAATTATTTAAAGCTATGACAGAAGAAGAATACTACACAAAGCCATTATGGCATCTGATAAGCAATCGTGATAAAACATTAATCGTATGTGATACGAGATCAAATGTTGATAAGAAAAAGCATCTGGACTGGTCGTCATGCTCTCCCGGATATGAAACTGAAGAAGAGCTTCATAAAGCTGAAGGTATTCTTGAAAAGCCATGTGTTAAGTGCGGGAGGATAATAAGCACAGCATACCGGGATTCAACTACAGCAAGGCTTATAGAAAAGAATATATGTTGGACTTGTGATTTCTGGAACGAAAAAATATCTATCAAAGATCTCAAAAAGGTTGCAAGGATAAATGGCTCTCATTATGTCATTGCACCTGATGATCCAAAAGCCGTTTTCAAAGGTTTTGGTGGTGCTGAGTTCAAGATCAGGTTTCATGATGGCCGTAAAGTAATAACACATAATCTCTGGTTCCAGGGAGAGATTCCTGAGCATTTCAGAGATGACCTTCCAGATAATGCGGTATTCATTCAATAAAATCATAGAGATCATCTGCTGAAGGTAAGCAACGAAGTGTCGAATGTTAATGCGTTGCCATGGCGTAGTCCTGCCAAGAGGACGATGCTTACTGTAGGATACTGGAATGTGACACAAATGATGGGCTGAGAAGCCAAATGCGGTGTTAATGTCCAAAACAGCATAATAGTATTCAGCTTGGAAACTGACAGATGATCTCTTTTCTTATAACTGTTCTTAGAGACTTCACAGGGCGTAATGGCAACAGGAGTTCAATAGTTTGGCTGATAACCATTAATACAAGATATGATCCGTTTACTCGTTGTAACATCTTGTAACAAACGATAATACCTAAAACTAAAGTGACTGGGGAATAAATCTAAGAACTTTTTTATAATCTGCCATTGCGGTGATAAACCTGCAGGAGTTAAATGTAACCGGGAATCAGGTGCAACAAACTCAGCCGGCTTCAGAGCAATGTCTCCTGGTACACGGATGGCAGATTTTTATTGGCAAGATGGCGGAATTGGTAGACGCTGATGCATAATAAGGTAAGATTGTACATACTCAACGGTTACTGGTGACAGTAATGATACAATGCGGTTGAGTCTTAAGTAGATCCCCTTCGGTGGTATCTGCGTTATAAAAAGGTAGCGGTACATTATGTCAACTTTACCATTGTGAGTTCAAGTCTCACTCTTGCCACAATAAATCAGTGACATACCAATATCGGATTGAGATCGTCTCGTTGCGGTGTGTCACTGGTTTCTTTTTTGAACTTAAAAACAACATAAAATGATAGTACATAGATATTCCGTTGGGGAAATCGTGATTACTGTAGACAGAAATCGCGGTGTAATAGAATCGTTGGGATCGTCAATTGTAGATGGAAAAGAAATTCCTTCATATTGGATAAAATTTCCACTTGATGTTTATGCTGATGGATTTTCAAGAAATATTTTTGAGTCAACCATAGAACATAGAATCTATACATCAAAAGATGCATTAAAGATTAAAACAGATTATGATGTTCTATATCTTCCGGATCGTATTTATTATGACGAAAAAGAAACAATGTTATCAATCTTAGGAAAGCTTAATCGATGTCATATTCGTCCTTATGTTAATTATGAAGAAAAATATATACTCAAATGAATAATATTTGGATTGATCAAAAGGGTCGCAAAATAAATATTATGTCAATGAGTGATTCATGGTTAAATAATATCAGGAAATTCTTCAGAAATGATAGAGATAAAATAATTCCTATTATGGACGAAATTAAGCGCCGTAAGAAACTTAGACATGAAAGATCAAAAAACCTAACCAAACATCATAATAGTTATGAAAAACGAAAAGGATTCAATTGAAACAAGAATTGAAAAACTTGAATCAAGGATAAATAATATTTCTATAATAATACTTGGAATGGCAATAATTATTCTTGGATTGTCATTTTCATTACTTTAATCCTGGTCAGATGAAATATACTAAATACATATTATATGGCCGGCCTATAAATCCAGAAGAGATTGGATTTGTTGCTATACCTGCTGCAGCATTTGCCGTTCCCGTCCTCTCCGGCTTTCTTGCCGGGGCGTTGGTGATGGATACTGGGAGGTATCTTAAATTACGCTATATCTTATTTAAGCGTGAACAGCGAAACTTAAATTACATCAAATGTGTTTTAAGATCACTTGATGCAGTACCAACAAATCAACTTATAAGTTTACTAAAAGCAGCATAAGAGATGACAAGAGAAAAATTAAAATCAATTTTTGATGCGTTGCGGAACGATCCACAGCATCATTTGGGGCTTGGTGATATACGTCTGACGATTGCACAACAGGACGAAATACTTGCAATGGTTTCTCCCCTCCCTCCCGCCGAAGGTGCGGAGCACAAGCCTAAAAAGAAGT
>JAAYYM010000631.1 GCA_012515365.1 Clostridia bacterium | reverse complement strand
GCAGTATTTCGACTATTATCATTCTACTTTTGTGGCTCTACATCTGCATGTACATTTTCTTCATCTGCTCAAAATTAAACGCATATTTAGAGTGGCGTAAAGAAAGCATGGAAAGCACATAGAAGAATTACTTGACAATTCCTGAAAGATTGCATAAAATAGGTTTCAATAGGCAAATGCTATGATAGTGCAGGTTCACACCATAGAATATTATTTTCTCACAGAGAAGGAAAATCATCGGCTGAAAGTTTTCCTGGGTTCAGATAATATTTGACATTCACACTGGAGCAGTTTCTTTGAAGCATAGTAGGAGAAAACGTAGCGTACGTTACACGTATAAAGTGTCCGAACTAGTCGTCATACAGATGAGTAATTCGGGAATTTGGGTGGTACCGCGATGATTCGTCCCTCTGATTTGATCAGAGGTTTTTTTATTTTCCGGAATATCAAATGAAAAATGGAGGTTAGGTCAATGAATGAGAAGTTGAACAAAATCAAAGAAGAAGCATTAAAGCAAATTCAGGCATCTGATGCATTAGAGAAATTAAATGATGTGCGAGTGAATTTCCTTGGCAAGAAAGGTGAATTAACATCTGTATTGAAAAGTATGAAGGATGTTGCTCCAGAAGATCGTCCAAAGGTCGGACAATTGGTCAATGAGGCAAGAGAAGAAATCGAGCGTGTACTTGAGGAAGCAAAAACACGTATGGAGCGTGCATTGCGAGAAGAGCAGTTAAAAATTGAGACCATTGATGTCACATTGCCGGCTAAAAAAACGGAGCTTGGTCACCGTCATCCAAACACCATCGTGATGGAAGAAGTACAGCGTATTTTCGTGGGAATGGGTTATGAGGTTGTCGAAGGACCTGAAATTGAAACAGATTACTATAATTTTGAAGCTTTAAATATACCGGCTGATCATCCGGCAAAGGACGAACAGGATACATTCTATGTAACAGGAGATATTTTGCTTAGAACGCAGACATCAGGAACACAGGTACATGAAATGGAAACAGGAAAGATGCCGATCAGAATGATCGCGCCGGGGCGTGTATTTCGATCTGACGAAGTGGATGCCACCCATTCACCATCGTTTCACCAGATCGAAGGACTTGTTATTGATAAACATATAACTTTTGCTGATTTAAAGGGTACACTTGCTGAATTTGCAAAAGAGCTGTTTGGCGAAAAGACGAAGGTAAGATTCAGACCGCATCATTTCAATTTTACAGAACCAAGTGCAGAAATGGATGTGTCCTGCTTTAAATGTGGTGGAAGCGGATGCCGTTTTTGTAAGGGAACAGGCTGGATTGAAATACTAGGCTGTGGAATGGTTCATCCAAATGTACTTAGAATGAGCAAGATCGATCCTGACAAATATTCAGGCTTTGCATTTGGTGTAGGTCTTGAGAGAATTGCATTACTAAAATATGAAATTGATGACATGAGACTTCTTTATGAGAACGATGTCAGATTTTTAAAACAGTTTTAAGGAGGGGGAATTAAGATGAATACATCATTATCATGGATTAAAGCATATGTGCCGGATCTTGACTGCACAAATCAGGAATACAGTGATAAAATGACATTATCAGGAACGAAGGTTGAGACTTTTGAATGCCTTGATAAAAACTTAAGCAAGATTATAGTCGGACAGATCGATCAAATAGAAAAACATCCAGATGCAGATAAACTGATTGTCTGTCAGGTGAATTTAGGAAGCCAGAAGCTTCAGATTGTAACAGGTGCTTCTAATGTGAAAGTGGGAGATAAGGTACCTGTTGTAATCGACGGTGGTAAGGTTGCCGGCGGGCATGATGGCGGTCCTCTGCCGGAAGACGGAATTGTGATTAAAAATGGTAAATTACGTGGTGTAGAGTCATATGGAATGATGTGCTCAGTAGAAGAGCTTGGCACCTCACGTGATATGTATCCGGAAGCTCCTGAAAGCGGGATCTATATTTTCTCTGAAGATACGCAGGTTGGTTCGGATGCCATCGAAGCAATGGGACTACATGATACGGTATTTGAATATGAAATCACTTCAAACAGAGTGGACTGCTACAGTGTGCTAGGAATTGCAAGAGAAGCTGCAGTTACATTCCAAAAAGAATTTCATATGCCAAAGGTACAAGTAAAAGAGAATAACGAAGATGTCAATGATTATATTGCAGTGGAAGTAAAGGATCAGGATCTGTGTGCCAGATACTGTGCACGTGTCTGCAAAAATATCAAAATTGCACCATCACCAAAATGGATGCAGAGAAGACTTGCATCTACCGGAATCCGTCCGATCAATAATCTGGTAGACATCACAAACTATGTGATGCAGGAATATGGACAGCCGATGCATGCTTTTGATCTGGATACAATCGCAGGTCATAAAATTGTTGTAAAGCGTGCCGAGGATCAGGAAAAATTTCAGACACTGGATGGTCAAGAGCGTATTCTTGATTCACAGATGTTAATGATATGTGATGCAGAAAAATCGATTGGTATTGCCGGAATCATGGGTGGAGAAAACTCTAAGATCACAGATGATGTTAAGACCGTTGTATTTGAATCCGCGACCTTTAATGGAGCCAATATCAGAAAATCTGCAAAGAGACTTGGACTGCGTACAGATGCATCTGGTATTTTTGAAAAGGGACTCGATCCAAACAATGCGATACTTGCAATTAATCGTGCATGTCAGCTGATCGAGGAGCTTGGATGCGGTGAAGTAGTTGGAGGTGTTGTAGATGTTCATGACACCCTTCCAATGAAGAAGAGAATTACGATGAACGCAGATCGAATCAATGATTTGCTTGGAACAGATATTTCGCTTGATACGATGTTAGATATCTTAAATCAGTTGGAAATCTCATATGATTCTGTGACAGGTGATTTGGTAGTTCCTACTTTCAGACAGGACTTAGAAGGAATTGCAGATATCGCAGAAGAGGTTGCCAGATTTTATGGCTATGACAAAATACCTGCAACACTTCCATGTGGTGAAGCAACTACAGGAAAACTGCCATTTAAATTAAGAATTGAAGAGAAGGCAAGAGATATCGCAGAATATTGTGGCTTTTCACAGGGAATGAACTACTCGTTTGAAAGTCCAAAGGTATTTGATAAATTATTGATCGATGAAAATGATCCGATCAGAAATACAGTGACAATTGCCAATCCGTTAGGCGAGGACTTCTCTGTAATGAGAACCCTGTCACTGAATGGAATACTGACTTCACTTGCAACGAATTATAACCGTAGAAATAAAAATGTAAGGTTATATGAATTGGGTAATGTTTATCTGCCAAAACAGGTTCCACTGACAGAACTTCCAGAGGAAAGAATGAAATTTACACTCGGATTTTATGGAGATGGTGATTTCTATACAATGAAGGGTGTTATAGAAGAATTCTTCGAAAAAATCGGAATGAGAGATAAAGTTCAGTATGATCCACAGCAGAAAAAAAACTATCTGCATCCGGGGAGACAGGCAGACATTCTTTATCAAGGCGTTAACGTTGGATTTTTAGGCGAAATACATCCGAGTGTCTGTGATAACTATGATATGAAAACAAAGGTATATGTGGCTGTACTTGATATGCCAAATATCGAACCTTTCGCAACCTTTGAGCGAAAATATAGTGGAATTGCAAAATATCCGTCGATGACAAGAGATATCAGTATGGTGGTACCAAAGAGCATCTTGGCCGGTCAGATCGAAGCTATGATTGATCAGCGTGGAGGAAAGCTGCTTGAATCCTATCATCTGTTTGATCTCTATGAGGGTGAGCAGATTAAGGCAGGATTTAAATCAGTTGCTTACTCCATTACGTTCAGAGATAAAGAGAAAACTTTGTCAGATCAGGATGTCAATGCGGTTATGAAGAAAATATTAAACGGACTTGAAAGTCTGGGAATTGAATTAAGACAATAAACCAAGGAAACAGATTATGAAAACAAGTGATTTTTATTTTGAACTGCCACCGGAGCTGATCGCGCAAGATCCACTGGAGGATCGTGCGGCTTCCAGACTCTTGGTACTTGGCAGAAATGATGGTAGTATCGAACATCATACTTTTCGCGACATCAGACAATACTTACATGCCGGAGATTGCCTGGTATTAAATGATACCAGGGTTATACCGGCAAGGCTCATGGGGGTAAAAGCAGATACCGGTGCAGCAATTGAGGTACTTTTACTGAAGAGACAGGAAAATGATGTCTGGGAGGTGCTCACGAAGCCGGGGAAGAAGGCAAAACCAGGTACCAAAATTGTATTTGGTGATGGACTTTTGATGGGTGAAATCATAAAAGTCATCGAAGAAGGAAATCGTCTGATCAAGTTTTCCTATCAAGGGATTTTTGAAGAGGTACTTGATAAACTTGGACAGATGCCACTTCCGCCTTATATCACACATGTATTGAAGGATAAAAACCGTTATCAGACTGTCTATGCCAGACATGATGGATCAGCTGCAGCACCGACGGCAGGTCTTCATTTTACGCAGGAACTGCTAGAAGAAATCAGCCAGATGGGAGTTAAGATCGTTTATGTGACACTCCACGTCGGGCTTGGAACATTTAGGCCGGTCAAGGTAGAGGATGTGACCAATCATCATATGCACACAGAATATTATGAAGTCTCTAAAGAGAGTGCAGATGTGATCAATGAGGTCAAACAATCGGGGCACCGTGTGATTGCTGTTGGAACGACCAGCTGTAGAACATTGGAATCAGCAACCGATGAGAATGGGATTTTACAGGCAAAGAGTGATTATACTGATATTTTTATTTACCCAGGTTACAAATTTAAAATGATAGATGCCCTCATCACAAACTTTCATCTTCCGGAATCTACATTGTTAATGTTGGTCTCAGCATTTTCAGATCGAGAGTATATTATGAATGCTTATGCAGAAGCAGTCAGGGAAACGTACAGATTTTTTTCCTTCGGAGATGCGATGCTGATAGTTGACAATCATACACCGGATAGTCTATGATAATGGTAGATTTTGTGTGATTACGGAGGGAGATTTATATGGAACAGGACAGAAGACGGAATAAAAGATTAGATCTGGATGCAACATTGATTATGAGCCGCATTGATGACAAATCACAAAAAAAAGTACATGTTGAGATTTTGGATCTTTCTAAGACAGGCATTGGATTTAAATCTTCTGAGTTATTGAAAATGAATGAGGTATATGAAGCAGAGCTTACGATATGGACGAAGGAAGTCATTCATACATTTTTAAATATCACACGTTTTGATGACAGCAGTGAAGAGCATATTTATGGTGCTACGTTTGTAGGAATGCCGGAAAGTGATTCCTGTAAGATTGCAATTTATGAAATGTTTAATGATGCAGAGAACTCTCAGAAATAAATGATGATGAGCACCTTAATAACAGGTGCTCATTTTTGATTTCATCTTGTCAATATGCTTAGAACAGTGTATAATTCGGTAGTGGAATGAGAATAGAACTAAATGAAGCGTAGAAAAGTGAGGAAATAATCATGTCGAAAAAACCAGTTGTATTAATGATCCTTGATGGATATGGATTGAATAAGAACACGAAAGGCAATGCTGTCTATGAAGCAAATACGAAAAACATTGACCAGCTGATGAAGGAATGTCCAATTGTAGAAGGACAGGCCAGTGGAATGGCAGTAGGACTTCCAGAAGGACAGATGGGCAATTCAGAAGTAGGTCATCTTAATATGGGTGCAGGACGTATCGTATATCAGGAGCTGACACGTATCACAAAAGAGATTCAGGATGGCACTTTCTTTGACAATAAAGCACTGATGAGTGCGGTAGAAAACTGCAAAAAAAATGACAGTGCATTCCATGTATTCGGACTTGTTTCTGATGGTGGTGTTCATAGTCATAATACACATATTTATGGATTACTTGAACTGGCAAAGAGAAATGGTCTTAAAAAGGTATATGTTCACTGTTTCCTTGATGGAAGAGATACACCACCTGCATCAGGAAAAGGGTTTGTAGAAGAGCTGGAAGCAAAAATGAAAGAGATTGGTGTCGGAGAAGTCGCTACTGTCAGCGGACGCTATTATGCAATGGATCGTGATAATAATTATGACCGCGTAAAATTAGCATATGATGCCATGACAAAAGGAATTGGTGTTAATGCTGATTCTGCAACAGCAGCTATTCAGGCTTCCTACGATCAGGATGAAACAGATGAATTCGTGAAGCCTACGGTTGTTATGAAAAACAACGCTCCGGTTGCCATGATCAAAGATCAGGATTCAGTTGTATTCTTTAACTTTAGACCTGACCGTGCGAGAGAGCTTACCAGAACTTTTTGTGATGACGATTTTAAGGGTTACGAGCGTGGAAACAGAATCAATCTTACGTTTGTATGCTTTTCAGATTATGATCCTACAATTGCAAATAAACTGGTTGCATTTGAAAAAATTCAGGTAACCAATACATTTGGTGAATGGCTTGCTGCTAATCATATGAAGCAGGCAAGAATTGCAGAGTCCGAAAAATATGCGCATGTTACCTTTTTCTTCAACGGTGGAATTGAGAAAGAAAATGAAGGGGAAGAAAGAATTCTGGTAGATTCCCCAAAGGATGTTGCTACGTATGATTTAAAACCTGAAATGAGTGCATATAAGGTTTGCGATAATTTGGTAGCTGCTATCAAATCACAGAAATACGATGTCATTATCATTAACTTTGCAAATCCGGATATGGTGGGACATACCGGAGTTGAGGCCGCTGCAATCAAGGCAGTTGAAGCAGTGGATGAGTGTGTTGGAAAAGCAGTTGCTGCGATCAAAGAGGTAGATGGTGTCATGTTTATCTGTGCAGATCACGGAAATGCTGAGCAGCTGGTAGATTATGAGACAGGAGCACCTTTTACAGCACATACGACCAATCCTGTTCCATTTATCTTGGTTAATTATGATGAAGCCTACACATTACGTGAGGGTGGATGCCTTGCAGATATCATTCCAACTCTGATCGAGATCATGGGAATGAAACAGCCTGTAGAGATGACAGGTAAATCATTATTAATCAAAAAATAGGATTAATAATGATATTTAGTTATTTATAAATGAATTTAAGAGGACTACGATTTATGAGTTTACTAAAGTCGTAGTCCTTCTTTCTAAAACAGTTGGAGGTTTAGACATGAGTATTCAAAGAATGAATATCCGTATATGGATGAAACAAATCTTATCAGTTCTTCTTTGTATGTTTATGGCTTTTGAACTGCCATTACAGGCTGCAGCCTCTACCGATCAGCTTCTTGAAAATGAGATCATGCAGAACGAGATATCAGAGAATGAGATTTTAGAGAATGAAAACTCGGAGAATGTGATCTCAGATAATAGAATTTCAGATAATGAAATCTCCGGCAACCAGATATCAATGAATCAAATCTCGGAAGTTCAGGCAGAATCAGAAGATTTTGAACTAACAGAATCAGAAATCAATCTTATCAAGGGACAGACCAAACAGCTACAGTGTGTACCACAGGAGGCAAACGTCAAAACACTTTATCAAAGTGAAAATGATGCCATAGCCATCGTCAGTGATGCAGGTCTGGTTACAGCCATCGGAACCGGTGATACAAAGATCCGTGTAAGCAGAGGTGCCCTAAACAAAGATGTCCTTGTGCATGTTCAGGCTGCTATGCAGTCAATCGAGGCAGCAAGAGAACAGTATACGTTCAAGTGGAAACAGAGCGAAGCTGTTTATACCATTCCGTTTT
>JAAYYM010000630.1 GCA_012515365.1 Clostridia bacterium | reverse complement strand
TAATGCTGATTCCACCGGCACACCGAACATACATCCCGAACAGTAGCGCGTTTATATGCCGCTGTATTAACTGAGGGCTGTTAAATGAAACTCTCGGGGTATCCACTTTGTGTTCGAGTGCCCACTTCGGGTTAACCATCGCTTCCTCTCCTATGGGGTTACTCGCACAAAAAGTCACTGCCAGTGATCGCGCTTCTCCGCGTCGTCCAGCCCGACCGGCTCTCTGGAGATAATTAGCAGGCTTGGGTGGAACATTTGTCATCATTACCATGGAGATACCTCCGATATCAACCCCCATCTCCATTGTTGTGGAGCAACTCAGGAAATTTAACCTGCCTGATTCAAAGTCTCTCTCAAGCTGCCTTAGTCTGGTATCCTTCTGCTGCGCGGTATGCTCCCCTGCCATGAAAATTGGATAGTCCAGAAAGATTCTCTCGTAGAGATCACTCCAAAGCCCCTTCTCTTTGATCTCCTTGTAATTGTCCTGAATCCAATTGAATATCTGCTCCCTTCCAGTTTTTGCAGATCATGTATGCTGACATCTAAACATTTACTTTGAATTATTCTCTGGAAATATTGTTCTTCAGAGATATTCCCCATAAAAAAAGTCCTTAAATTATCTCCTCCAAAACTATCTAGAATTTCTGTTTTGTTTATATTCAATTTCGATTCCAGATTACTTTCTATACCAAGTAAACCTTTAATGATCACCTCAGAAAGATCAAATATTATGGTTTTCTGTAATTTCATCTTTTCCTCTTTTTCCTTTTAATAATTCCTGCTGCAAACAAGTAAATACATCAATCAGATATGAGCGTACCAGCACACTGATACCATCGGAAAGAATCAAATAAGTACAAAATGTAGTACAATCTAAATCATAAAGCCAGCACAATCGCTCCAGCAGTAATCAAAAGTCCACCAAGCGCGACTTTCCATGTCAATGCCTCATGAAGAAAAACTGTGGCAAAAATAATTACCAGAACAACGCTTAATTTGTCAATCGGAGCTACCCTGTTTGCCGGACCGATCTGCAGTGCATGATAATAGCATACCCATGAGAATCCTGTGGCAATTGCTGAAAGTATCAGAAAGATAAGCGAAGTCCGCGGGATATGCTCAAATTTCCATTCTCCACGAATTGTTACTAAAAGTGCTAATACGACGATAACTACAACAGTTCGAATAAAAGTAGCTAAATCAGAATTAATGCGCGTAACACCTATTTTACCGAAAATTGCGGTCAGCGCAGCAAAGAAAGCTGATCCGAGTGCAAAAAACTGCCAGGAAGAAAAAAAAGTTTTCATGAGGACTCCTTGTGCATTGTTCTTTCATGTTAATATGTATCTGCATCTTGATTTGCAATACACATACAAAAAATAATTATTAATAAGAAAGAATGCATTTTAGTTTTTAATATTCCCGATTGGGATTAATCCTTGAGATCACCTTCTTCGCTGATTTGTATGAGTTTTTTTAGATAGCGGAATATTCATAATACACCAATAAAATATTACTGATTTTCAATTTACCAATGTATTCTCCATCAGTCTTATTTCTTTATCACATAGCAACTCTATCGAGCCATAGCAACAGTTTTCAGTTCTATTGGCATCTTTTCTATAGCATATCTTAAAGCAGTTCGCGGCATAACAGCTTTATTTCTTGTCACATAATTAAATATTTCCTGCTGATTCGCCTCGCTGGCCGCTTTCAACATCCACCCATATCCTTTCTGAACCAGATCATCTTTATCCATAAGAAGAGCATCAGCGATATCAAAAATATCTTTCAGAAATTTACCTTTTCTTGCAGGAATAATTAATGTCACAGCTGCAGCCCTGCGTACCCAGCGATTGTCCGATTTGGTAAACTCTTTCAGTTTGACAACATATTCAGGATACATTTCAATGAATTCCCCGACAGTATGATTACAAAGAGTATCACAGGAAGCCCAGTTGTTGACATATTGTTTTATCCATCTCTCAAACGTCGGGAAATCTTCAGGTTTGTATTCCTTGTGAATGTAGTAGGACCAGTTACATGCAATAAACGATTCTTCCAGATATCCAGACTTCCATAAGAGCTCACACAGATCAAATATATGTGCTTTTTGCTTAAGCTCGATCTGATTGAAAAGTTCTTTACTTATTTTGTTCACTGTCGGTACTTTTACTCCATAAAATTTAATCTTCTCTTTAAAAAAATTCTGACTGTTTGCTAATGTCTTTTCATCGATATTATCTTTAAGTTTTTTTCTGATTTTTGATAAAAATTTATCCATTTCCTCCCCCTTCTTACCGCTCTTTTTCTATTAAAGGTTATAAATTAATTGTAAATTACGATTATAACGTTTTTTACCAGCATAGAACCTTTGTAACCGTACTCTTGAGAATTTTATCCTTTCGCATTTAATTTGAATATGCTGACAATAAAGAGAACAAATCATAGTTCATGTTGCTATGAATTACGTGAAAATAATATATCTTTCAAGAGTATGATATCCACAGATGAGATCTATTGGGAACGCAACCGACAGATCAGAACGTTTGACCCAAGATAAAATATCCCGGGCTGATGAGAAGAAACACTTCCCCGTTCTGCGGAGGATCAGTTCTTAGGACAAATGGAGACAACAGGTCACGGAGATAATTGTTGCTTTTGAGATATTATCCCGATAGTTCCAGTCTATTCCCACCAGATGTTCAAGAGAAGTCATATTTCCGTTTGGATCAAAGAATGCAGCTACATCTGTTCCCATTAATTCAGGTATTGCTCTGTTGGAACCAGATGCTATAACCATGTTCCTGGTGAAGCTTCTTGAAGAATCAGTTTGGTTAATATGCCTTATCCGGGTTAGGTTTCCAG
>JAAYYM010000629.1 GCA_012515365.1 Clostridia bacterium | reverse complement strand
CATTAATATATATATCATTTATTCCAATGCTAAATAGTTGTTTAACCATTATTTCTAGATTATCGACTAAGTATCCACGCCAAGCACTATCCCATTCGGGTTCGTCGTCCGGTCCTACTACAAGAATAGATTCTCTTAACTCATCCAATGTTAGATGATAGTCTCCCGGATCTAATAATCCTTTTTCATTAAAAGAAAGAATCATTTATAGTATGCTCCCCTCACCTTATTTGAAACAAATGCTTAACACGTAGGTTAATATTAACACATAGGTTTATTGTAGTAAATATATTTTTATGAAAATTATTGCGAATGGAACTGCGGCTCTGCCGCACTGGAATATGCAGATAATATTCTGCACCTGGCTGCTTTTCAAAATGACCAACAGGCAAGAAGCGAGGGGACGAATGGCTAGACCGAGCTCAAGACGTAGAAATTATTAGAGAAAATAATGATACAGACAGGAGAAACTTGTAAATTAATGTAATGATGAGGATAATTAGGGGGGGAGGGATAAATATGAAACCTAGATACCTGACAAAGTCACGATTTAAACTGGCGCTAGAATGCCCTACCAAACTATATTACGATGGGAAATCAGAATATGCTAATCAAAAGATAGAAGATACCTTCTTGCTTTCTTTGGCAGAAGGCGGGTTCCAGGTTGGCGAGCTGGCCAAATGTTATTTCCCGGGTGGTTACGAAATAGAGACACTTGATTATGATGAGGCTTTACGGCAGACCAACGAATTGCTGAAACAAGACCATGTAATAATCTATGAAGCAGCGGTTCGTTTTGAAAATCTTTTCATTCGTGCTGACATTCTGATCAAAAACAAGAAAAAAATTGAGCTGATAGAGGTCAAAGCGAAATCATACCATACTTCTAAAGACGGTTTCTACAACAAAAACGGCTCGATTGCTGCTGCTTGGCAACCCTACCTCTATGACGTTGCTTTCCAAAAACATGTTGTTCGCTCTGCTTTCCCTAATCAATCAGTTTCAGCTTACCTGATGATGGCCGATAAAAAAGCAAAATGTCCCACTGACGGTTTGAATCAAAAGTTCAAAGTCGTTACGAATGACAATGGTAGAAAAGGCGTGGTCGTATCAAAGGCTTTAACTACGAATGATCTTAAAGAAGAGATTCTGATACAGGTCAATGTCGATGAATGCTGCGATATTATCTATCAAGCTGGATTCGAAACTGATGATGACGTTATCAGTTTCAGTGATTATGTTAATCAACTGGCTGATTGTTATATGAAAGATATAAAAATTATTTCACCCCCTTCCAATACCTGTGGTGGTTGCGAATATAGTGCGACCGAACAGGAGAGAAAAGACGGTCTTAAAAGCGGATTTATTGAGTGCTGGAAAGAGTGCCTGGGATGGATGGATGAAGACTTTCTGGTACCAACCGTGTTTGAAATCTGGAATTTTCGCAATAAAAACGTTTATATACAAGCCGGATGTATTAAAATGGCAGATATTTATGAAGAAGACATTGTCCCCAAAAGTGATAATAAACCTGGCTTATCTGCCAGTGAAAGGCGCT
>JAAYYM010000628.1 GCA_012515365.1 Clostridia bacterium | reverse complement strand
TCCGGTGCACAATCACGTAACTTTCCGAATGCAGTAAACTGCTCAATTAATGCTTTATTTTTTGTATCCCAATCAGCCTTTCCGTAATGCGCTGTTTTCTGTTCAAATTCCTGATAAGCGTCTTTATTACCCCATCGCTCCTTGGCTTCTTTTGTATAAGCATCAATTTCGCTTTTATCAAATGCATTAAAATCCATGATATTCATTCCTTTCTCTTGAATTTCAAGGGCAAGGTCAATCAGTCCATCCAAATGTTTCCGCTTCATACGCAGCAAAGTAATCTGCTGCTTCAATGCTTCTTCTCGGTCAAAGTTCTCACTTTCAAGCATCTCTTTGATGTCTTTCAATGGAAACTCCAACTCCCGAAAGAATAAAATCTGCTGCAAGCGTTCCAACGCTGCATCGTCATACAGCCTGTAACCTGACTCGGTCACATCTCTCGGACATAACAATCCGATTTCATCGTAGTAATGTAATGTGCGCACACTCACTCCTACGCGCTTGCTTACCTCATGAACAGTCATCATTTTGATGTACTCCTTCCTCTTGATATGCTTATCTTATACTATGACGTAACGTTAGGGTCAAGAGGAAAAATGAAAATTTTTATACTATAATCTTGAATTCTATCCTATGGTCCCATTGGCTCTGTTGGCTCCCCTGTTGTTGTATCTGTTGGAGTGCTTACAACACTTTGTGTTTGTGCTTTCGCCTTTGGTGGTTCCGGAGTCTGTGGTATGCTCGCGAAACTTGCTCCGAATAAGTCTTTGCCCCATCCTGCCACTTCTTCCGCACTCATTTCTCTCGGACTTTTGGGTGCTAACAAATTGTAGGATTGTTTTGCTGCCTGACTGGCGCTCTGCGGTGTCATCAGATTATTCACCTTCAGATTGCTGACTTTTGTATTGTTGCCTATGATAATCATAGTATCAACCTACACCTCCACGCCAGGTAAAGCAGTCACGGAATCAGCCGCTAAGACATGCAGGTTATTGATTCTGCAGTCCTCAGTAAATGTAATTGTTCCCGGATATGTAATTGGTACCGTTGGAACCACTTTGCGGTCTCCATCCTGTATGCCGCTAATTGTGATTGGATAAGTTACACCATTTATGTCTCCTTCCAGATTTACATCACGAGGTGGCTGCGGACTTGGACATATGCCTGCATTTAACTTTTCAATCTGCGTATCTATAGCAGTTATCTGCTTCACAAGTAAATTCATTTGCTTGATCGCCTCTTCTGCTTTCGCGAAGTTCGCTTCCTTTTGATACTTATCATGGGACTCAGTCAGCTGTGAAAGTTTCTCTACCAATGCCATCTGTAGTCCTTCTAAGTATTCAATTTCTTGATCCATGCTAGTTATGCCTGTTCCTCCCTTATAATTAGTGTTGACCGCTGCTTTCGCCTCAACACTCGTACATGGCAATAACATTCCTACCGTTAACAATCCAATCAATAGATACTGCAATATTCTTTTCTTCATCCTCATCCTCTTCCCTTCTTGTCTTCTTGATTTTGATTCTGTTCCAGATACTGCCTCATCTTCACGCAGAGCATAGTAATACACGCTCCCAAGACAAAAGCCAGTACTGCTGTTAATACATAACCACCCGCACCGGAGGCTGCAAGTGATGCACCATACGCTGCAGTAATCCTGTTGCTGTCCGACAGACTTTCTGCAAATGAATGAACATACACAATCAGTGTCAGCATCAGAACAGGAAGCATGGCGCTTAATACACCAATCTGCCGTTTCAGACGCTTGCATCTTAAAAATTTCTCTCTTTTCATGATCTGTTCCGTCAGACGTTTACTGCTATCCTTGTCATCCATTCGATCATCCTCCAATCCGTAAAAGAACCTTTCATATAATTAGTACCATAATTTCAAAAAAACTCTCACTAAATTCTAATTTTTATTTTTTTCTTTTAAGTGAACGCTATTTTCATTTCATCCTTCGTGATGTATAATCAAAAAATAAACTCATGAAATCGACCGTCCGGATTTATTTTCAATCAACTTAGGAGAATACTGTGCATAAAGAATCACGAACAGATGAAGAATTATATCGGGATTACTTCACACATGGAAATTCTGATGCTCTGCAATGTCTTGTAGAGCGATATTCTGATTCACTCACTTTTTTTCTGAAAGGAATTGTAAAAACGCATGAAGATGCAGAAGATTTGATGATTGAAACCTTTGCACAGCTTCTGTCTCGCGACAAACATTTTCAAGGAAAATCTTCCTTTAAGACGTGGCTCTTTGCAATCGGACGAAATCAAGCCCTGAAATTTCTGCGTAGCAATCACCGCGCCAAAATTGATGAAGTAACTCCCTCTCCCATTTTGTCTCCCGAAGAATTCATCGTTCATCAAGAACAGAGTGAGCAAATTCTAACCGCACTTTCAAAACTTCCGGACGATTATCGGGACGCTTTGTTCTTAATCTATGTAGAAGAACTTCGCTATGAGCAAGCCGCTAAAATCATGCACAAAAATACCAAGCAAATCACAAATCTTGTATATCGTGGCAAACAAATGCTGCAAAAACTCCTGCCACCGGATTATCCCTTATTTTCCAAACGAAATACACCTCTTTGATAGAGGATACCGACAATCAATACAGTCACGAGTGGAATTGCATAACCGGCCATGCGATAGGCACCACCGCCTGATATAAGCAAATTATAAATTGCATGGTAGGAATAGGCACACACAAAGATTCCGATGGCGCCCACAATTCCTAACTCCTTATAGCGTCTGAACACACTCAGCCCGATACCGACTGTAAGCGCACATACTGTATGCATGATTCCTACTGCCAGTCCACGGATTATGGTATAGCGAAAATCCTCATTGACCAGTTCTAACAAATAGCAGCAGTTTTCCAAGGTTGCAAATCCAATTCCCAGTGTCAATGACGTGATGATAATATCCTCAGTATCCGGTTCAAAAACTGCCACAAAGAACAAAATCGGCAGCATTTTCATGATTTCCTCACACGCAGGGACAATATAAATAGCTGCATCATCAACAGACATATGATAGAAACGACATAGAAAATCATTGATATAAGCAGACAGAAGACAAGTTGTCATCCCGATAATGAGAAACAGACAGAACCGCCTTGCCTTTCCGCGTAGGAAAAACAATGCAACACATAACGGAATCACAATACATACAAAAAAGTTCTCTATATACAGCATCGTCTCACCCCACGTTCCAAAGCGACTGTCATAAAGACGAAAACGAATGTCAGTCCGAAGTTCATGATATCATACAGCCGCGATTGGGATATAAAAAGTATCATCTCAACTACCAAAAAGGCTTGCGTCGCCAGGTAAAATGGCAATAACTCCTTTTGCCCTGTCAGATATGACTGCCAGATACCGTAAGATGCATACCATGCAAGTATGATCATCGGAATTCCCCATAACAGATTCAATATGTAGTCCCCATAAAAAACCATCCATAGCACTACATTCAGTAATACAAATAGCGGCATAATCCACAATTTCCAAGGCTTGCGCTCTTCCATGCGCCGGTGAAGACACAAGATATACACGGAAATATAAAACAGATAGCCGCCGATTGCCGCAACATCAGACGCTGACACATACTGCGGACTCAATTCATTTCTAATCAACAGATACAGTGTCCAGAAGATATTGCCAAGCAAATGACAGAACAGACCTCCTGCCATAAAATAAAGCGCACGCTGCGATGTTTTGTCAACCTTTCGGCTCTGCAGCAAAAGATAGAGCACCATAACTGCAAGTACTGCATTCTGAATCATATTTCCGATATTCTCAAGTAAAGTAATCATAAGTACTCTCCACCTATTTTGTGATTGCTGCAATCGGATGACGAATGACTGTTCTTAATTTATCCGGTGCTGTTTTACGTGGGTCACTCAAATAAATTTCATGATGCTTTCTGTCACACGACAGATCAGTGCGGTATCCTGACTCTTTGATGAATTCCTCTAATCCCCTGACGGTTGGTCCCTCATCGTCGAAAATTCCATGGTGCATCACCTGTGCACACAGTCCTTCTTCCCATTCTACCAGATGTGCTATGGATAAGTCCAGTTCCGGTTTTTTCTGATGTAGTCCTTCTTTTGCCCGCTCAAAGACTTCTTTGGTCACAAACTCCGGCTGCCTAATCATGGACGTCCAGCAGAATGCGTCTTTGTCTGTCACTTCCATTGTGGTAAAATCAATGTTATCGCCCCACCAGAGGCCTTCCAGCGGTGGTACAACATATTCAAAGTAGCCTTCGGGCTGATTGCCACTCATCTTGCTCATCTTGATGCCATAAGACAAACCGTACATGATTTCCATAGCGTTTTTGTAGGCTTCACAAGTATTCGGATTGCCTGCGCCGTCAATCATAATGAACTTGATAGACGGAACTTGTATCAACATCGGTTTTGTTTTTGGCATATATAAATCTTTGTATTCCTTTTTGTAATCCAATTTTTCCATGTTCGTTCTTCCTTTCATCTATGTTTTTGTCGCTCTCTTCTTTTGGACTTTTTCCTCTATTTTCTCACCAACTGCTCATTGGTCTGATTGATATATAGGTCTTCAATTCCATTCCACATGCATTCATAGTCATCAAAATGATGTTCTAATTCTATTAAATTCTTGGTCATCTCTTAATTCTCCCAGTCTATATTACAGGGTGCACACCTGTTGATATAATTAGGATAAACCCTCGCACGATGCGAGAGTCAAGAGAGTTTTTCAATTTTCCACAAAGATGAAGCGTATCCAATACGGACACGCTTTAAATAACTATGCATACATCAATTTTCCTTTTGCTTCCGGTATCTCTCGTCCGATTTCTTTGGCCGTCTCAATCCATTCG
>JAAYYM010000627.1 GCA_012515365.1 Clostridia bacterium | reverse complement strand
TATAAAGAATCCAACGGGCCTACATCTAAGACCGGCAGGAATCCTATGTAAGGAAGCGATGCAGTTTAAATCATTGATCACATTTAGTTTCCGTGAGAATACTGCGAATGCAAAAAGTGTATTAAGCGTTTTAGGTGCATGTGTAAAGTGTGGAGATGAAGTAGAGTTTGTATGCGAGGGTGAAGATGAAGAAGTAGCATTAAAAACTCTGATTGAAGCCATTGAAAACGGTTTAGGTGAATAAAAAGTAATATTCAATTATAGGAATAAAAAATGCCTGTCAGAAATCAGTGACAGGCATTTTTATTATCTTGCGGATTCCTTCTTCAAAAGAAACGGAAGGAGCAAATCCGGTATCTTGTATCAAGTTTGGCAAAAAAGGAAATAATAAGTTTGCATCATTCTTCATTTCGCATTATGATAGAAAGAGAAAAATGATGAAGGAGGTGTTCCATGAGTGAGCGATTTGATGTAGCGATCATTGGCACAGGTCCGGCGGGATTATCTGCAGCGATCACATTGAAAATCAGAAAAAAGAATATCCTGCTGATCGGAAGTCATGAGTTAAGTTACAAGCTTTCAAAGGCACATGAGATTCAAAATTATCTTGGACTGCCATCTATTACCGGGGAAGCACTCGCAGAACATTTTCGTGAACATTTAAGAAAAATGGAAATCGAGATAACCGAGGACAAAGTCACAGCTGTTTATGCAATGGGTGACTACTTTGCTTTATGGGCATCGAATAATCAGATCTACGAGGCAGACAGCGTGATCCTGGCAACAGGAGTGAATTTTGGAAAACCTTATCCAAAAGAGGAACATTACCTAGGAAGAGGTGTCAGTTATTGTGCTACCTGTGATGGGGCACTTTACCGAGGTAAAAAGGTCATTGTCATCGGGTATGCAAAAAAGGATGAGGCAGAAGCAGAATTTTTGTCGGAATTAGCCGAACATGTTTCCTATATTCCGATGTATCAGGAACCGGTTACTTTATCAGAGCAGATAGAGATTATTGAAGATAAGCCGATTTCCATAGATGGGTCTGAAAAGGTTGAAAAACTGATTACACAAAAGGGCGAATATGAAGCGGATGGTATTTTCATCTTACGTGAAAGTGTTGCACCGAGTCAGCTGGTTCCCGGTATTTCTGTATCGGATGGACATGTTGTAGTAAATCGAAAAATGGAAACAAATCTTCAGGGATGTTTTGCATGCGGAGATATCGTAGGCACTCCTTATCAGTATATTAAGTCAGCAGGTGAGGGAAATATCGCAGCATTATCTGCAGCCGGATATCTAGATCAGAAAAAACGACAGATGACTGCGAAATAGTTTCATTAGTGGAGCGATTTCATAAATTTGCACAAAAAACGTTCGTCGAGGGCGTTTTGACGCCTTACCTATTTTGTGTAAATTCATGAAATCTGTTTATAGGATTGTGCATTTCGAAGTTGCCTGAGAGAAAGTAAGAATAAGCGAGAAAAAGGAGAGAAGAGTATGGTAAAGAAAGTGAATGAGAGTGAATTTAGACAAGCAGATCTGAAAGGTATTACGGTAGTAGATTTTTCAGCTGCATGGTGTGGTCCATGCAGAATGATGGAGCCGGTGCTCGAGGAATTATCAAAAGAAATGGATGGGAAAGTCAGCTTTTATAATATTGATACAGACTCTAATCCAAAGATTACAACTGAGTACGGTGTCAGCATGCTGCCTACCTTAATCATTATGAAGGACGGCGAAAAGCAGGAGCTTCAGATCGGATTTAAGCCAAAAGAAGAGATAAAAAAAGTGATAGAAAAGTATTTGTAAAACCGGAGAGTAAAATGAAGCGGACAGTTATAGGCATACTGGCTCACGTAGATGCCGGGAAAACCACACTATCAGAAGCGATGCTGTATATAAGTGGTGCAATCAGAAAACAGGGAAGAGTGGATCATCAGGATGCCTTTTTGGATACCTATGCACTTGAGCGGGCAAGAGGCATCACCATTTTCTCAAAGCAGGCAAGATTAACGATGAAGGATCTTGAGATCATTTTATTAGATACCCCGGGGCATGTAGATTTTTCTGCAGAGATGGAGCGCACTCTGAGTGTTTTGGATTATGCAATTCTTGTTATTAGTGGATCGGATGGGGTGCAAAGTCATACGCACACTTTATGGCAGCTGTTAAAGAGGTATCACATTCCGACGTTTCTCTTTATCAATAAGATGGATCAGCCGGGAACCATACAAAAGGAACTGATGAGTGAACTCAGCACTCGGCTTGACAGTAACTGTATTGACTTTACGATTACTCAGACGGATGAATTTTATGAAGCTGTAGCGACTTGTGAGGAAGCTGTGCTTGATTTATTTCTTGAGGGAGGAACTATTCCATCTGAAGTAATCAGAAAACTGATTACGAACAGAAAATTATATCCTTGTTTCTTTGGTTCAGCTCTTTTGACACATGGTGTAGAGGAATTTCTAAATGGTCTGTCAGAGTACACAGAGCAGAAATCATATCCAGATGATTTTGGTGCCAGAGTATTTAAAATATCACGTGATGAGCAGGGAAACAGACTGACATATATGAAGATTACCGGTGGAAAACTTTTAGTAAAAAGTGTAATCAATGGAGAGAAAATCAACCAGATCAGAAGTTATTCCGGAACAAAATATGAATTACGTTCAGAAGTACAGGCGGGTGATATCTGTGCAGTGACCGGACTATCTGTTACAAGAGCAGGGGAAGGATTGGGCATGGAGCAGGCATCGAAAACACCGGTACTGGAACCCCTTCTAACTTACCAGCTACAACTGCCGGATGGATGTGACAACACTGTCATGTTGATGAAACTGCGTGAATTGGAAGAAGAAGTACCAGAGCTGCATGTGATCTGGAATGATACATTGAAGGAAATCCAGGTTCAGATCATGGGAGAGGTTCAGATCGAGATACTAAAGAGCCTGATACGAGAACGATTTCAAACGGAGGTCGAGTTTGGAACAGGCCATATCGTATATAAAGAAACAATTATCAATACAGTAGAGGGCGTGGGACATTTTGAACCACTGAAGCATTATGCAGAGGTTCATTTACTGCTGGAACCATTAGAGCGTGGAAGTGGTATGCAGTTTGCACTTAACTGTAGTGAGGACATACTTGATAAGAACTGGCAGCGTCTAATTCTGACACATTTGTCAGAACGAATTCATAAGGGTGTGTTAACAGGTGCTGCCATCACCGATATACGAGTCACTGTTGTCGCAGGACGAGCACATACAAAGCATACAGAGGGTGGAGACTTTAGACAGGCGACCTATCGTGCATTGCGCCAGGGGTTATGTCAGGCTGACTCTCTTTTATTGGAGCCTTTCTATCAATTTCGACTGGAGATCCCAAGTCAGATGACAGGGCGTGCAATGACGGATATTGAAAGAATGGGTGGACGATTTGAACCACCACAGATGACAGACGATACAGCAGTTATATCAGGTTACGTACCTGTTGCAAGTCTAGGTGAATATTCGAAAGAAGTGATTTCCTATACAAAAGGACTAGGACGATTATTCTGTAGTTTTTCAGGGTATGAACCATGTCATAATGCAGATGAGGTCATAAAAATGATCGGTTATGAAGCTGAGCATGATCTCGAATATCCATCAGGTTCTGTGTTTTGTGCACATGGTGCTGGATTTATTGTACCATGGGATCAGGTATTCGATCATATGCATGTCGAGAGAGTCTATCGTCCACAGGAAGCATTGTCAGATGAGGAAACAGATATTTCTTTGAAATCAGAGAGTTGCTTTGACAGGGATACATTCATCAGCGTTGAAGAAGTGGACGCAATCTTAAAACGTGCTACCAATGCAAACAAGAGAGACGGATCGTCGGCAAATAAATGGTCCTATACAAAAAGAGAGCCATCAGAAAAGGATGTTACATATACACAGAAAAATGTCACGAGTGTCAGAAACGGAAATTATAACAGTACTCTGATCGGAGAAGATTATCTTTTGGTTGATGGATATAATATCATTTATGCTTGGCAGGAACTGAAGGAACTAGCCGCCGTAAACCTCGATGGGGCACGGGGCGCACTGATGGATATCATGTGTAATTATCAGGCGCTTAGAAAATGTAATTTGATTTTAGTGTTTGATGCGTATCGTGTAAAGGGACATGACACTAGTGTCACGGATTACCATAACATTCATGTGGTCTATACAAAAGAGGCAGAAACTGCTGATCGTTACATAGAACGATTTGCACATGACCATGCATCTAAACATCGGATCACGGTAGCAACATCGGATGGACTGGAACAGATCATTATTCGGGGCGCAGGCTGCCATCTGCTTTCAGCTTTGGATTTAAAGGAAGAGGTTAAGCGATTGAATGATGCAGCCATGGAATCGTTTCAAAATAAAGGACATTAAGAAATACCAATTATTAGGTGAATATGATAAGCAGAGGAAATTATGATGAGAATTGTCAAGGAATATGATGAACGTAGAAATGAGATCATAGATACAGCCAAGAAGCTGTTTATAACAAAAGGTTATAACAAATCCAGTGTAAATGATATCTTGAATGAGATTGGAATAGCAAAGGGGACTTTTTATTACTATTTTGCATCAAAGGAAGAAGTACTGGATGCAATTATTTATCAGACGACAGATATCATTGTGAGCAGGCTGGAAGCGATCTGTGAAGATCAAACGATGTCCTGTGACGAAAAACTGCTAACTGCTTTTGAAGCATTAAATGTAGAAGAGCAGGGAGGGACAGAACTATTAAATGAAATACATAAACCGGAAAACGCCATGATGCATCAGAAATCATTAACATCTATGGTTATTTTACTGACTCCGCTATTTCAGAAAATCATTGAGTCTGGAATAGAAGCAGGTGAATACAAATGTGAATATCCGAAAGAATATATGCAGCTTTTTCTATCTTCGTCATTTACATTGCTGGATGATGGTATCTTTAGTAATAATGAAATAGAAAAGCCTAAGTTGCTGAAAGCTATGATTACCATGCTTGAGAGTATGCTTCATGTAGAAGCAGGACACTTTTTACATGCATATCAGACATTTAGGCAGAATTAATAGAAATGAGGTGATTCCGTGCAAAAGGAAACCAGTATAGTTTTAAAAGGGGATATTTGTTATAGTATTGACAGTGAAAGTGTGAATAGTGTAAGTGGTGGTTATCTTGTTTGTATAGATGGAATCTGTCAGGGGGTATTTGATGAATTGCCGGAGCAATACGCGGCTTTACAGATTCATGATTATCAACATTCGCTGATCATCCCGGGGATGACGGATCTGCATGTTCATGCACCTCAATATTCTTTTTGCGGGTTAGGCATGGATATGGAATTATTGGAATGGCTCGATACGCAGACCTTTCCGGAGGAAGCCAGATATGCGGATCTTGAATATGCGAGGAAGGCATATCAGACCTTTACAGATGATCTGACACACAGTGTAACAACGAGAGCCTGCATATTTGCGACCTGTCATCTTAAGGCTACAGAAATCCTGATGGATCAGATGGAGCAAAGTGGTCTGATCACCAAGATTGGCAAGGTCAATATGGATCGTAATGCGCCGAGTTATTTATGTGAAGAGAGTGCCGAGGCATCTATTAAGGACACCCTTAGATGGCTTAATGAAACTAGTGGACGATATCAGCGAACAGAACCGATTTTGACACCGAGATTCATTCCATCGTGTACAGACGAATTAATGACAAAACTGTCACAAATCAGAAGAGAATGGAATTTAAGTGTACAATCACATTTATCAGAAAATATGTCTGAGGTTGACTGGGTAAAGAATCTTGTACCTGATGCTTCAGGATATGCGGATGCTTATGACAGGGTCGGTATGTTTGGTGGAGACTATCCGGCAATCATGGCACATTGTATTTATGTTACAAAAGAAGAGCAGAATCTAATGAAGCAAAACGGAGTTTATGTAGCACATTGCCCTTCTTCTAATACAAATTTATCTTCTGGAATTGCACCAATACGTAGATATCTGAATGAAGGACTGAAAGTCGGCTTGGCAACTGATCTTGCAGGCGGTCATTCGATTTCGATGCTTCAAATGATTGTAAATGCCATTTCGGTATCAAAGCTTCGTTTTCGATTAATCGATGAAAAAGAAAAGCCTCTGCGGTTCACAGAAGCTTTTTATCTGGCAACAATAGGTGGAGGTTCATTTTTTGGAAAAGTCGGTTCTTTTGATCCAGACTATGAAATGGATGCAGTTATAATAGATGATAGTGAATTATGTAAATTGAATCAATATAATATTCAGCAAAGACTTGAACGAAGTGCTTATTTGGAATCAAAAATAAAGATTCAGGCAAAATACGTAGCCGGAAGGCAATTAGTCATTTAGTATGCGAGTTCCGGTTTTACCATCTAGGGCATCCTTCGCACTTGTCAGTAATGTGATCACGGCGAAGCGGTCTTTTCTGGATGCTGTGAATTCCATAGCTGCACGGACTTTTGGAAGCATGGAACCTGCAGCAAACTCCTGATCATTCATATATGCAGCAGCTTCACTGACTGTCATTTTTGTAAGCCATTTTACATCAGGCTTGTTAAAGTGAATGGCTACTTTCTCAACAGCTGTCAAAATAATCAGAATATCAGCATTTAAATCTTGTGCCATTTTTGCACTAACAAAATCCTTATCAATCACAGCACTGATTCCCCGCAAATGAGTTCCTTTAAGACAGACCGGAATTCCGCCACCACCTGCAGCAATCACAATATCACCGGCTTCGACTAAAGTCCGGATGGACTCAATTTCTATGATTTCAACAGGGCGCGGAGATGCAACTACACGACGATAGCCTCGTCCGGAATCCTCTGTGATCTGGTATCCATATTCCTTTTTTGCATACTCTGCCTGCTCCTTTGTCATAAAATGACCAATGGGTTTATCAGGATGGAGAAAAGCAGGGTCATGTTCATCTACGCGAACCTGAGTGATCATTGTCGTTACAGGTTTTTTTATGCCACGCTTAGATAACTCTTCACGAAGTGCATTTTGCAGATCATATCCAATATAGGCTTGACTCATGGCAACACAGACTGATAATGGTGTGTTGGGATGTGTCGGATTCTCACGGGACAGAGCTGCCATAGCATGATTAATCATTCCTACCTGAGGGCCATTTCCATGAGAAATGATAACATCGTGTCCAGCCTGAATCAAATCAGCGATGGCACGAGATGTGATCGAAACAGCCTTCATTTGTTCCGGAAGCGTAGATCCAAGTGCATTTCCACCAAGTGCAATGACGATTCTTGCCATATGATCCTCCTTTTGTCTTTTGGATAAAACTTAAAGTTGTTTGCGAGGCTGGTTCTTTGTTTCAAATTGCTTGAGAAGTGCAGCGGGATCTTGAAATTTAGCAAGAAAAATCATAGCAGCTATGATATATGGTTTAAAACTGGCCTGTTTATAAAGTGGCGTGCGATAACGGTCAAAAACAGAAGCATCTACTTCACCTTTTTCACAGCTTACGCCAGAAATATCAGCTGGAAGACAATGCATGTAGAGTGCTTTCCCATCTTTGGTTGTACGCATAAGATCTTCTGAACAAGTCCAGTCTTTATGAGCTGCATTTTGTGCAAGCATTCTCTTTTCCAGTTCTTTAATCCCATCAAAATCATAATTAGCATATAGTTCGGTTCGCTCTTCCATGGCAGCAAATGGTGCCCAGCTTTTTGGATAAACAATGTCTGCATCCTTAAATGCTTCTGCCATTTGATTTGTTTTAGTGAAGGATCCTGAAGAGGCAGCAGCTTGTTTTTGTGCAACTTCTTCACATTCCGGCATAACTTCATACCCTTCAGGATGCGCCAGTACAACATCCATACCAAACCTTGTCATAAGACCAATGATACCTTGAGGAACAGACAGTGGTTTTCCATAGGAAGGAGAGTAAGCCCAGGTCATAGCAATTTTCTTTCCTTTTAGATTTTCAACACCACCAAATTCATGAATGATATGCAGCATATCAGCCATACATTGTGTCGGATGGTCAATGTCACACTGCAAATTGACCAGAGTAGGAATTTGTTCTAAAATACCTGCCTCATAGCCATCTCTGACAGCTTTAGAGACACTTCTCATGTATGTGTTCCCTTTTCCAATATACATGTCGTCTCTGATTCCGATTACATCAGCCATAAAAGAGATCATATTTGCTGTTTCGCGAACTGTTTCACCGTGTGCAATCTGAGATTTTCCTTCGTCAAGATCCTGTACCTTTAGTCCAAGCAGATCGCAGGCAGAAGCAAAAGAAAATCTTGTTCTTGTCGAATTATCTCTGAATAATGAGATACCAAGTCCGCTTTCAAAAGCTTTTACGGAGATATTTTTTTTACGCAGATATCGCAGTGCATCAGCTACTGCAAATACCGCAGCTATTTCCTGATCCGATTTCTCCCAGGTCAGGAAAAAATCATTTTGATACATCTCTTTAAAATTTAGTTGATTCAGTTGGTCTATATACATACTTAAGGTTTCCATGCGAGATACCTCCCAATGTTGTTAGTTTGAAGTGATATTGCTGTAATATGTAGGAAGTGCAGCATAAACGGCAGCACATTTTACCAGATCCTCTTTCCATGTATGTTCATTCGGAGCGTGTGCCTGAGCTTCCTTACCCGGTCCGAAACCAATACATGGGATATGAAACCTTCCCATTATGGAGACTCCATTCGTTGAGAACGTCCATTTATCTACCGTTGGTTTTCCAAACAGTCCTTCATGCGCTTTTACCATAGCCTGCGTTGCCGGATGTGACTCCGGGATTACCCAAGTCGGAAAATAGCAGTCAGTCGGATATACGAGACCGGTATAGCTTGGACGCTCATATTGATACATAGATACAACAGCCTGATATTTTTTGACGCTTTCAAGTGCTCTGATTTCATCAAGTGCCATCGTGTAGGTTTCGTTATTTGTCAAACGGCGGTCAATCGAAATTGCACACATATCAGCAACTGCACAGCGCGATGGAGAAGTAAAAAATACCTCTGAAACAGCAAGCGTTCCTTTTCCAAGAAACTCATCATCATGCAGTTTATCATTTAGATCGCGGACTTCCTGCAAAATATCTGCCATCTTGTAAATGGCATTTTCACCGCGCTCAGGTGCAGAACCATGGCAGGAGATGCCCTCTACTTGAACACGTATCTCCATTCGCCCTCTCTGACCACGATAAATATTACCATCAGTTGGTTCCGTGATCACGGCAAATTCGGGTCTGATGTCATCCTCATTAATGATATACTGCCAGCAAAGTCCGTCGCAGTCTTCCTCCTGAACAGTTCCTGTTACCAAAATGGTGAATTCATCTGGTAAAAGATTTAAGTCTTTTATGATTTTAGCACCATAAACAGAAGAAACCAGTCCTCCAAGCTGATCAGAAGTTCCACGACCGCCAATCTCAGTATCTGTTTCATAACCTTCATAAGGATCAAAGTCCCAGTTATCCCTGTTTCCGATTCCGACATTATCAATGTGTGCATCATATGCAATGATACGTGGACCATTTCCCATATAACCAAGTACATTCCCCATTGGATCGATTTCGACCTTATCAAACGAAAGTGCTTTCATTTCTTGCGCAATCCTGTCGATATGTCCCTTTTCACAACAGCTTTCTCCAGGAATTCGGACTAGGTCACGAAGAAACTTTGTCATATCGGCTTCATAGTTTTTTGCAGCTGATTTAATCGCGTTAGAATCCATATTTGATTTCCTCCTCATTTCATTATTTTTATTAGTTATTGTTGAATCATATTGATTACTTATTGATATCCACGTAGCTGTAAAGTGTATACTTAGAAATACCAAAATATTTTGAAATTTTATCACCTGATTTTGTGATCAGAAATGCACCTGCATCATTCAGATAATTAATTGCCTTAATCTTGTCTTCACGTGACATAAGCGGCGCAGGAATTCCAATCATATCAACAGATTGTCTGATCAGATCATCAAGCAGTGAGTTGACATCGTGCGAAATCCGGTCTGGCTTTTCCTCAGATTTGTTTTGTGTCTTTATACCGGTCAGGGAGAGAATGGACTGATCAATTGCCAAAAGATTCGTAATATCAAAATTAATCCCAAGAATATAGCGAGGGATGCCAAGATCATCTTTGATAAATATAGTACTTGATTTCAGAATGCGTCCATTTTCAGTCTGTGTCAAATAGGCAAGCTTATCCTCTACATGATCCATATGACAAAGTGTATCAAGCACGATTGGAGAGGGACCTCCTCCGATTTCTCTGTTTGTAATGTGTCCGTTTTCGATATGTACGATGGAGTGTTCAACTGCTTTTGCAGACAGATCATGGATCACGATCTCACAGTTTTCTCCGAATTGAGCAGCAAGTCCCGAAGCAAGATGGATCAGTGTTTCAAGAGTAGGTGTGTTCATTCTGGTTACCTCCTTACCATGGTATTCGTTTGCTCTTATTTTAATCATAACACATGAAGATGAGATTGCAATGAGAAAATCTAAAATAATTTTAGACTAAAAAATAATTTTTAGGCAGTCTCGTTGATTTTTTTGAGGGGCAATGTTACTATGAAATTAACAGGTAACAGCCGGATGATCCATCAAAGGAGGTCACGAAAATGATAGACTTAACAAGAAATGAAGAGGCATTAGAGAAAAATATCAGAAAAGCGAGAGAAAATCATATTATCATACCAACGATTGCACAGATGAAAAATCCTGATCTGATCCCGGATTCCATTAAAGATCAGCTGCAGCATGTTGGATTATGGGATGTGAATCCGCTGAATTTGTTTCGTATTTCATGGAAAAATGAACAAAAGGAACGAGGAGGCTTATTTCACGGCAGCAATTATATCGTGCTTCCTAAGGAATTGACCGGCGTAGATGCAAAGATCATCTGTATGATCGGTAAGTGGTTCCCGACTGGGTGTCATAAGGTGGGAGCCTCTTTTGGCTGTCTGGCTCCGAGGCTGATCACAGGGCAGTTTGACACAACTTACCATAAAGCTGTCTGGCCTTCTACGGGAAATTATTGTCGTGGTGGAGCATTTAATTCAAAATTATTGGCAGCAGATTCGATAGCCATCCTGCCTGCTGAAATGAGTAAAGAACGGTTTGACTGGTTAAAAAACATAGCTGGTGAAGTGATTGCAACGCCGGGATGTGAAAGCAATGTAAAAGAAATATTTGATAAGACCTGGGAACTGAAGCATACAAGAAAGGATGTTTTGATTTTTAATCAATTCGAGGAGATGGGCAATTATCTGTGGCATTATCAGGTGACCGGAAGTGCAATTGCTGATGCTTTTGAAGAAATGAAACAGCCGGGTGACCGTTTTGCCGGAGCTGTTTTTACATCAGGATCAGCAGGAACAATGGCATCTGGAGATTATCTAAAGGAACAATATCCAACGGCAAAGCTCGGTGTGGGAGAGGCATTACAGTGTCCGACACTTTTAAATAATGGGTTTGGAGGCCATCGCATCGAAGGAATTGGTGATAAACATGTACCGTGGATCCATAATGTAAAAAATACAGATTTAGTCATTGATATAGATGATGAGGATAGCCAGAAGCTGATTCGATTCTTTAATGAGCCGGTCGGTCAGGAATATCTGATCAAGGAAGCTTTGGTAGATCCTGCATTTGTAGAAATGCTTTCATACTTTGGCATTTCAGGAATCGCCAATATGCTTTGCGCGATTAAAATGGCAAAATACTATGAATTGACAGAGCATGACGTGATTGCCACCGTTATGACAGATTCGTCAGTCATGTATGGATCCAGAATCGAGGAGCTGAAGGAAGAGAATGGGGACTATACACCTACTATGGCTGCACTAGATTATGCACGTCACATTTTGGATATAAAAACAGACAATATGGAAGAACTGACATATGTGTCACGTAAACGGATTCATAATTTGAAATATTATACATGGGTCGAGCAGCAAGGACGTAGTGTCGAGGAGTTGGATGCACTTTGGTATGATGAGGAACATACATGGAAGGCTGT
>JAAYYM010000074.1 GCA_012515365.1 Clostridia bacterium | reverse complement strand
GTTTGTTTCCGAAGATATCGGTATTTGGTTTGACTCTCCGGAGGAGTTCTTAAAATTGTTGCAGGCTGATTATGAAAGCATGCACAGCATTCATAAGGCGGACTATTATTTTGACAGAAACTGGAAGGAAAACTATAAAAGGATAATTGGTGGATTATGAGAAAAGTATTGGTTACAGGAGCAGACGGATTTATCGGCAGTCATTTAACAGAACTATTACTGGAAAAGGGTTATGATGTGAAAGCATTTACTTATTATAATTCTTTTAACACATGGGGATGGCTGGATAGTTTTGATAAAGATAAATTAAAAGAAATTGAGATTTTTCCGGGAGATATCAGAGATCCGAATGGCGTTTATGAAGCTATGAAGGGTGTCGATGAAGTGTTTCATTTGGCTGCACTGATTGCAATACCTTTTAGTTATCATTCGCCGGATTCATATGTTGATACAAATATAAAAGGGACTTTGAATGTATTACAGGCGGCAAGAAAGCTGGAGGTTGACAGGATACTGGTAACGTCCACCTCTGAAGTATACGGAACGGCTTTGTATGTTCCGATTGATGAAAAGCATCCGTTTCAGGGACAGTCGCCGTATTCTGCGACCAAGATTGGTGCAGACAGGATGGCAGAGAGCTTTTACAGAAGCTTTGCTCTGCCGGTCACGATTGTAAGACCTTTTAATACGTTTGGACCAAGGCAGTCGGCAAGAGCGGTAATTCCGACCATTATATCACAGCTGCTGGCAGGAAAAGAAGAAATACATTTAGGCTCACTGACGCCGACGCGGGACTTTAATTATGTTAAGGATACCGCAAATGGTTTCTATGAAATATCAAAAAGCAAGGATACGATTGGTGAGGAAATTAATATTGCAACGCAGACCGAGATTTCGATAGGCGATCTGGCACAGGAAATTATAAACCAGCTCAATCCACGGGCGAAAATCATATGCGAAGATGTTCGGCTGCGCCCACAAAACAGTGAGGTGAACAGACTGCTTGGCTCTAATGAAAAGATACATAGACTGACAGAGTGGAAGCAGCAATATACATTTGCCAGAGGCATTGAGGAAACGATTAATTGGATCCGTAATCATATGGATACTTATAAAACAGACATTTATAATATATAACATGTTTGTATGGAGGGCATGATTTGCAGACATCAGATTATTTTGTGGCTGAAAACAGCACTATTTTAGAAACTATGGAGGTAATAGAGAGAGGAGCTCGTTCTATTGCATTTGTTTGTGACGGAAAAAAATTGCTTGCAGCAGTTTCTGACGGAGACATTCGAAGATATCTGATTAAGAAGGGTGACTTTAATACGCCAATCAGTCATATAGCAAATTACCAGCCCAAGTTTTTATATGAAAACGCTGATGTGGATGTACGGCAGTATATGAAGAAATTGTGTGTTCAAGCATTGCCTATACTTGATCAGGAAAAGAATATCATCAGGATTGAGTTTGAAAGAAAAGAATGGTCTTCTATGACAGCCAGCCTGAAATTGCCGGTTGTTATTATGGCAGGCGGCAAAGGGAAAAGGTTAGAGCCGTACACCAAAATACTACCAAAGCCTCTGATTCCAATCGGTGAGAAGACGATTACCGAACATATCATGGAACGGTTTGAACGATTTGGCTGCAATCATTTTGATATGATTGTAAATTACAAGAAGCACTTTATCCAATCCTATTTTGGGGATAATGATATATCCCATAATGTAAAGTTTATTGAAGAACCGGAATTTTGGGGAACTGCAGGTGGATTGGCATTACTGCGGGGGAAGTATAAGGGCACTTTTTTTGTGTCAAACTGTGATATTCTGGTTGATGCTGATTATGAGGAAATATATAAACAACATAAGGAACAAAAAAATTTAATCACACTTGTGTGTGCTTCAAAGAGAGTCGTTATACCATATGGGACAATAAAGCTGTCTTCTGGCAGAGCGACCGGATTGGAAGAAAAACCGAAATTTGATTTTATTGTGAATACAGGTCTCTACTTAGTAGAGCCGGAGTTTTTAGACAGGATTCCGGAAAATACTTTTATCCACATTACAGAGGTGATTGAAAGTTGCATCAGACAAGGGGACAGAGTCGGCACTTTTCTGGTAGATGAAGAGGCCTGGATGGATATGGGACAATTGGATGAACTGGAGAAGATGAAACGAAAAATGGAGATTGATTAAAATGACAGTTTTAGTAATCGGCTTAGGATCCATGGGAAAGCGTCGGATCAGAATCATTAAAAAGATGTTTCCGGAGTATAGCATTGCCGGTGTTGACGGTCGTGAAGACAGACGTAAGGAGTGTAATGAGAAATATGGAATTGCGTGTTTTTCAGACATTTCTGCTGCAGTTGATTCATGTCATCCGGATTGCGCTTTTGTATGTACCTCACCTTTATCCCATGCCTACATAACTGAAATCTGCTTAAAGGAAAACCTGCATGTGTTTTCAGAGATTAATTTAATCGCGGATGGTTACGAAAGAAACAGATTGCTGGCAAAAGAAAATCAGAAGCTTCTTTTTTTGTCTTCAACACCAATGTATAAAGCAGAAATGCAATATATTTCCAACAAACTGAAAAATCAGAATAAGGTGTTTTATATATATCATGTAGGACAATACTTGCCGGACTGGCATCCATGGGAGAATATAAACGATTTTTTTGTTTCTGACAAACGTACAAATGGATGCAGAGAGCTTATGGCGATTGAATTGCCGTGGATGCTGGATGCGTT
>JAAYYM010000626.1 GCA_012515365.1 Clostridia bacterium | reverse complement strand
TATTAATATGATAAAGAATTAATAGAATAGTTTACAAAAAACAAAAAGCACCTCTTGCCTACTCGACAAGAGATACTTTTATGTACTCGTTGATCTTATCTTGTTTTTACCAAAGCAATAATAGCAATTATGCCATTAATCAAACACCACACTGACCAAATAACAAGATCACTATAATTCCCATAGCCGGTAAATCCTATCAGTGCTGCTAAGAAAAATAAAATTATAAGCGCTATATTTCCACCTTTTTCACTTGATTTTCTTGTAGAAACTGAAACAATACCACCTGACAACATTAGAATTGCAACGAATATACCGACTGAACCAGATGACCCTCCATTGCTTTCAAGTGCATTCACAATTCCAGCCGCACATGATTGAAACATTACTAATAAAAATAGTATAATTGATAATATTCCTGATATTAACTTCCATGTTTTCATTATTCTTCTCCATTATTTTGCTGAAAATGTGATAGGTTCAGTATCTGCAATTGTATCATACGAATCCACATCAAAAATATGGAACTTCAGTTCAACTTCTTCAATTGACTCAACACCATTAGCCTCAAGATCACTTGACATGATTGTTATATCATCAATTGCTTTTTTTCCATCATATACAGTTGTTGAGAAAAAGGGACTCATCATAAATCCATTAATTGACATATCATCAACACTTATTCCCACATTTTTACCTGATGTATTCTCCGTATATAGTAAAATGGCTTTTCCCCAAAAACTATTTTCATCGACGGTTTTACCTACAATTCTGATCCCATTCTCATTATACAATTCCACTCCCTCATCATTTGGTGTCGTATCCATATTTGCATATTCTGATGTTTGTATCGTAACACAATCGATGGCAAAAAGATCTTCATAAGAAGCTGAATCATATATGTGGAAATATATTTCAACTTGTCCGACTGTATCAATACCAGCTGCTTTTAACCCTGAACTTGAAAGATATATTACCTCATTTGTTTTCTTTCCTGCAGCAACTCCGGTTGCAAACATATCTGTTATCATATAATCATTTACGATTAACGCATTGCATCCAACAGTTACATCTTTTTCTGTATTATTTTCTATTAATACCTTAATACCTTCTCCCCAAATACTATCCGTTACATATTCTTGAGCAGTGACTACAATACCATCTTGATCAACAAGCACTTGTTCCTCAATCGTTGTTGTAGTTGTATCTGATGTTTCTTCACTATCACCTTGCGCTGTCGAAGATTCTTCTTCACTGTCAGCTGACTCTTTCGTATCTTCTTGATCTGTGGCAACTACGTCTTTCTTATCTTCCGTGCTTGTAGATCCACTTCCCAGTGCCATTGAAGCAAAAATACCCAAACATAATACAACTGCCAACCACTTTGTTTTCTTTCTCATCTTTTGAATTCCTCCACACATATTATTTTTTTTATAATAAATACAGCAAACAATTCCGACAGCAATTCAACAACAATGTCACAAATATCAAAAGTCCCCTTTACAATCGGTGTTAATTGTAGAATCTCAATTAATGCAGAAAATGTCCATCCTATCATTAGTATTCTATATAGTTTTGCTGTATTATTACCATATATATAAAATAACGAAAAAATTAATGAATACCCCCAAAGCATATCTAATACATAATTTCTTATAAACACAATGAAACCATTTTGATGAATATGTATGTTACTATAAAAATCCATAGAAAATATTGAATTTATATACGTTACAAAAATAACATCTGGTGAAAGCAAATAGTAAATAATAGCTCCAACTATAATAGGTATCATTATATTTACAATCAATAATTTATTACAATTCTTATGCTTCATCTCAAATATCCACATT
>JAAYYM010000625.1 GCA_012515365.1 Clostridia bacterium | reverse complement strand
CTGGCAACTTCTTTTCATCCGGAGCTCATATCAGGCACGGAATTCTACGAGTATTTTTTAAAGATGACACTTGAAGGGAAAATGTAAGATTTTTTGCAAAAAAATACTGTCAAGCGAAAGGGAAAATGTCCCAACATCACATAATTAAATATTCATAATTTCTGAAAAACTTAGCATTACTAATTCGCCAAGGATGATCAGCATTAGGAATAACTCTTTTTGTTTTTACTGGTACAGAATAATCCTCATCACGATCAACGGATGGAGAGAACTCATATCGCTCTGGGATTTTTTCAAGAGCAAATAGTTTTTCGTTATGAAGAACAAACATAGAGGAATCCATCATGGTAATGACTGAGACTTTAGTTTTTGGAAGAAGAAATTTTTGCTGATTATATTCATCATATAAAGCATACCGATTATGATTAATCATTACATCATGACCTTTAGAAATGGTGCGTTTTGCAAAAGTTACTAAAGTTTGATCTATTTGCTCTTTTGACGGTTGTATATCAAAGCAAGATGGAATACTATCCATAATTGCGAATTGCTGATTAAATTTCGATATGTAGGAGTTGAGAAACGCATTGGCTTCGTCCAAGGTAGAAACGCCGGCTAATCTCATTTCTTGGATCAGTCTTCCTTGAAGTGTTTGAAAGCTGCGTTCTATCCTTGGTTTAAATTCCGGTATAGATTTTGCTTCTAGTTCAATCCCTAATGTGTGACAAGCATGAGAGAACTGGGTAAAAGTATCTTCACTCATATCTTTTGATTTCTTGCTTTTATATTCAAAAATAGTTCTTCTATCTGTTTTAAACTTGATAGGAATTCCATATGCTGTAAGGATTTGTCGAAGTACAGCATAGTAGCCAAACAGAGTTTCCTGCCAATCAAACCAGCCTCCTACAAGTCTGCCTGTTGCATCATCTATTGCAAGATGAAGATGAGATTTTACAGAACCGAACCATTCATGTTCCGAAGCATCCATCTGAAGTTCTTCTCCAAAATATTTACTTCTTGGCTGTGTGGGATGAACGCATCCGGTAAATTCTTCAGTTTCAAGTTGAATAAGCTGATCCTTTTGTTCAATGCTAAGTTTCTTCATATTCTTCAATTTCTTCTTTAATTCCCTTTTTGTTCTTCTACGAGCCCTTACTGAGAGTGTATCATGCTCTTTGAATATAGTTCGTACTGTAGCCTCACTGATTGTAATACCTTCCTTTTCTTTAAGTTTCTCAGAGAAATGAAGTATGTTAAAATCCTCATAGGTTTCTTTATAATGGTTGAAAATAAGATCATGATCCAGCTTATTTACCGGAGTCTTACCTGTGTTACCATGTATGAGCCCTTCCTCTCCTAACTCTCGATACTTCTTAATCATTCGATTAATTGTTCTAATACTTCTGCTGAGTTTTACCGCCGCGGCCTTTTTGCTTTTTCCTTTTTCCACAACATCTTTAATAATGGCGATTTTGTCGTAATCCATGAGCGTATATTTCCTTTTCATTATGCCTCCTTTACAGGAAGCTATTTTAGCATGGGACACTTTCCCTTGCGTTTCATTAGGACAATATCACTTTCGTTTCACTTCTGCGGATAAATTCTTTGTGTGCTTGTTGACATAATTGCAGATCTATTGTAAAATACCCGCCTGTAGCCTATATACAGAATAAGGGAGCACAAT
>JAAYYM010000624.1 GCA_012515365.1 Clostridia bacterium | reverse complement strand
TGAACAATCTCATCCGGGCGCATACTCTTTAAAAGATATCCATCCGGTCTAAGTGCCATAACCTCCATTACCGTTGCTCTGTCTCCCTTTCCTGTCAGGAAAATAATCGGAATATCCGCAAACTCTATTTCCGACCGGAGCATCTGCATAATCTGTTTTCCGTCTACAATCGGCATTTCATAATCCAACAAAATTAAATCCGGTTTCATCTTGGTGATACTTTTAATTGCAGTAATTCCTGAATTCGCCAGAGCCACCTGATACTTATCTTCAAGCCACCCTTTCAGATTATGAAGCATTATGCTAGAATCATCTACTACAAGAACCCTTTTCTTTTCAGTAACATTCATCTGTAATACATATTTTTCGATATTTTCCGATAGTTCTTTTATATTTACCGGTCTTTTATACTCTTCAATCAACAGATGTTCCGGAATCGCATTTCTTACAATTTCTAACTCTTCTTCAGAGCCAACTGTAAACACCGGAATATCCCGTTCTGTCACCATATCTTTTAAATAGACAAGTACTTTCTGATTATTTATCAAATCAATATCTGTATAAATAATAATGGCACGGATATCATCGTCAATTTTCATCGTATCAATGTCTATCCCCGACACTCTAACCGTCAATGATGTTTCATTTAAACGGTCTTTAATGGCTGTTAAAAGATAATTCATGCCGGCACCAATGAGCATTACTGTATGATCTTCAAACATTCTCAATTCCTCCTGCCAAGCAGTTCTCTTTTGGCATATGCTATACGTTAAAACAACTTCCTCCCACAAATTCTCTTGCTATGGAGTTAATCGGAAGATTATTCGAATCCATTCCCAAGAAATAATTTAAAAACCGTAATAATCTTTTGGCTTCATAATACTCCGGTTCCTCTTTCGTAATACCGAACAAAAGCGGCTCCGCGTGTTGTTTTAATACTGCCAGCTCATATAACAGAGCAGAATTAAACATCACATCTGCTTCTTCCTGGAACGGGAAAATATTTTCTTCTTCTCCCTTTCGTACTGATGGCCACATCTGTATCGTTCTCTTAGCGGATGCCCCTCTTGTTCTGGCATCCCTTACCATACGGCGAAGCAATCTGCCATCTGTTGTCGGAATACGATTATGATCATCAATATTTAAACTTGTCAAAGCGCTGATATATACCTTAAATTTGCTCTCCTCCGGAAGTGCATAAGACATTTTCGGATTCAGACCATGAATGCCTTCTATTACCAGAATATCATCGGCTCCCAAAGTCTTTACATTTCCGTCATATTCCCGCTTTCCTGTCTTGAAATTGAAACGCGGAAGCTCTACAGTTTCTCCAGCCAGAAGCTTTAACATATCGTTGTTAAAATCTTCTACATCTATAGCTCCCAGACATTCAAAATTATAATCACCATTTTCATCTCTCGGCGTCTTTTCTCTGTCTACAAAGTAATCATCCAGACTGATAATATGCGGTTTTTTGCCCAGCGAGCGAAGCTGAATAGACAAACGGTTCGCAAAAGAAGTTTTTCCGGAAGAAGATGGTCCTGCAATCATAACAAACTTTACATGACTATGCTCGGAAATCGT
>JAAYYM010000623.1 GCA_012515365.1 Clostridia bacterium | reverse complement strand
TTCCTGCACATGAAATCGGACAGGCAGCAGTTAATTCTCTTCGCAGATATGGAGTTGATACGTCTAAAATCGTCAGGGGCGGAGAGCGGGTAGGCATTTACTATTTGGAAAAAGGAGCATCTCAGAGAGCATCAAAAGTCATTTATGATCGTGCGGATTCTGCTATTGCAAAGTCGCAGGCAGCTGATTTTGACTGGAAGGATATTTTTGCAGGTGTGAAGTGGTTTCATTTTACCGGCATTACGCCAGCTCTTGGAGCAGACGTAGCAGATATATGTCTGCAGGCATGTAAAGAAGCAAAGGCCATGGGGATCACGATATCCTGTGATTTGAATTATAGAAAGAAGCTTTGGAGTAAAGAGGAAGCAAAAAGGACGATGTCAAAGCTTTGTGAATATATCGATGTGTGCATTGCAAATGAAGAGGATGCGGCGGATGTTTTTGGTATTCATGCTGCGCATACGGACGTTACGGCGGGTGAAGTGAACAGAGAAGGTTACATAGATGTGGCAAAACAGCTGGTTGAGCAGTTCCACTTCAAAACTGTTGCCATTACACTCAGAGAATCGATATCAGCAAACGATAACCGCTGGTCTGCAATGTTATACGAAGACAGTTCAAGTTATTTCAGCAAACAATATGATCTTCATATCGTAGATCGTGTAGGTGGCGGGGATAGTTTTGGCGGCGGTTTAATCGCTGCAAAGCTGAAGGGGATGACACCACAGGACACCATCGAATTTGCTGTGGCTGCTTCAGCTCTCAAGCATTCCATAGAAGGTGACTTCAATCACGCATCTTTCGACGAAGTAACAAAGCTTGCAAAAGGTGATGGATCAGGCAGAGTACAACGATAGTGATAACAAAAGGACGGTTTTTGCTGTGTTCACTCAGGAATTTATGAAACCAAGTAAATTTGGAGTGACACCTTCAAACGAGAACAAAGAAGAATGGTCATATAAGAGCAACTATGCTCCTGTATGGCCATTCTTTTCTAGATTCTCCGTTTTGAACAATTAAATAGCAAGCATATCTGGTGTACCCAAACTCTATATTTATATCATCAACATCGTGAATGATTAAATCATATTGTTTTTGTTCGATTGCTTTCACCTTGACGTCTCATTCGCTCTATTTTATAATAAAATACAGTAGGTGGCATAATGCCAGATATTGGCGCTTCGCATTGTCGAAGCGTTATTTTGGTTCAGTGTGTCCGACAAAGACGGACCGCGCTTGTCTAAGTATAGAATGGTGATGAGGTGAAACTATGCATGATAGGTTGACGCAGTCAGACATTAAGAAAATGGAAGAAGAAATTGAATACCGAAAGCTTGTTTTACGACCGCAACTACTAGAGTCAGTGAAGGAAACAAGAGCTCACGGAGATTTAAGCGAGAATTTTGAGTACCATGCCGCAAAGCGAGAAAAAAATAAAAATGAGAGCAGAATCAGATATTTGGATCGTATGATCCGGTCGGCAGTGATCATTTCGGACGAGTCAAAAGACGATGAGGTGGGGATGAACAACACTGTGAAGGTACGGTTTTTGGAGGATGGCTTAATTGAATCCTATAAGATTGTGACCACAGTCAGAGGAGATGCACTTCATGGTCTGATCAGTATAGAATCACCACTTGGGAAAGCCCTGATGCATCATAAAGAGGGCGATACAGTCGAAGTGGCAGTGAACGATAATTATTCTTATCAGGTCACCATTTTAACTATAGAAAAAACAAATGATGATTCCACGGATCGAATTCGCAGTTATTAAATATAAACTTAAATCAAAAGAAAAAAGGTGCAGAATGAAAAATACAGATAATAAGTTTTCACTATTAATAGGAGTTTTGATTGTTTCCATTGTTATTGTGCTTCTGGCGATCTTTTTACAGGACGAGATTGTTGCCAGTCTAGACAGTACAAAGGGTGTTAATCTGTCCGAGTATAATCTAGAGGACGTTGATCTTAGCATACTGCAACAGCCAACAGAAAGTCAGGCAGAAAGCGAAATGAAGGATCAGGCAAAAGGTGAAGCAAAAGATCAAACTGAAGAGCAGACAAAAGGTGAAGCAAAGGATCAGACTGAAGATCAGACAGACAGCGAAGAAAAGGCTCCGACAGATGCTTCGACAGCCACCTCAGAATCACAAACAGGCTTGGTTTACGAAAATGTTAAAATTCAGATTGTCGAGCAGTTGATTATGCCGGAAAAAAGTGAGACCGGAAATGGAAGATTTCTGATTATGGTGCTTGCTGACCCGAATGAATTTTTCGTGGTTGGTGGTATGTATGAGATGAGCGCATCACCAGAATTGTTTGAACAGCTGCCTCTTGGAACAAAGCATTATCTAGATATTAAAAACAACGAAGAGCAAGGCAGCACCCACCTTGAACTGCAAGCAGAAAAAATCATAAAATAAAACCATAAAATACAATACTCAGATTCGTATCCTTATTAGAGAATTGATACGGATTATGAGAGAAAGGAGGAGCATTTGAGTGACAGCCAGTTTGAAACATGCATAAAACGTATCAAAGCGGGCGATCAGAATGGACTTAAGGAAATCTATGATGCATATATCACATTTATTTATGCAGTGATCGTGAACATATTAAAAAATAAAGAAGATGCAGAAGATGTGACAAGTGAATTTTTCATCAAACTTTGGAGTATAGCTGACCAGTATCAAGTAGGCGGTAAGCACAAAGCATATCTGGCACGGATCGCACACAACATGGCAATTGATTATCTGAGACGAACCAAAAGAGAACAGCCGACAGAAGAAATTGCAGAAGTAGTGGATCGTCAGGCAGCAATCAGCGCTCAGTCGACACATATACCGACACCGGAAGAAAAAGTCGTCGGTGAAATGACCAGTGAAGAGCTTTTAGCAAAACTGAAACCTACTGAGCAGGAAGTACTGAATATGAAGATCATGGGTGAAATGACATTTCAGGAAATAGCCCAGACACTTGATATTCCGATGGGAACCGTGACGTGGCGCTATCGGACAGCAATTCAAAAACTGCGAACGTATTATGACGAAGGTGCACCGAACCGAAAGCCGAGCACGAAACCACCGGGACAAGAACAGAACAATAAGAAAGAAAGGAGGAGAGCAAATGAATGAGAATATGACAAACGACAATGAAAGCAATTCATATGACGAATATCATGAAGTGACCGAACAGGAACTTCTTTTCATAGAGCAGCAGGCAAGTGAGCTTGAAGCATTATATAAGGCAGAAATGGAAAGTCAGACTCCGGATTTATGGAACAGAATCGAAGCAAATCTGCCACCAAAAGCCAACCCTGCCATTTATAAAGCACATAAGTTTCAATTCAGATTTTATCACATAGCGGCAACAGCAGCAGCTCTCCTTGTTTTAATCTTAGGAGTTCCATTTATGTTAAGTGTATCAAAAGGACACATGAATACATCAGAAGCACCAGCATCAGAGGAGGCAGCACCAATAGAAGAATATGCCGAAGAAGCGCCTGCTTCAGAGGAGACAGCGTATGCCGAAGATGCCGATGCAGAAAGATCAGATGACATGATCATGGAAACGGAAGCTTTGGATGAAGCAGAAGCACCTGCATCAGAGGATGTAACAGACAACTCTGCAAAACAACAAATGAATGCAGCAACAGAAACTGCAGGAGCGGCAGATAAAGAGAATGCAGAGATAGAACCTGTCAGTGTAATAGCGGAAATAGTAGATAAAGAAGTCCATTGTGTGACCATTAAAATTGTGGAGGACTCATCAGGACAATATACGATTGGCAAAGAGTATTCTGTTATGATTGATATCTTTAATCAGGATATCATGGATCAGTTAAAGATCGGCAGACAATATCAGGTGGATTTACGCCAGGGAACCGCTCAAAAAGACGAGCAGATTATATATTTGGAGAATCCAATCGAGCAGTAAACATATGATTTAAAAAAATATAGAAAAATTTATAAAAAAACCCATAAATTAATCCATTAGAAACCGTATTGTTAATATCAGATCAAAAAACAGATCGATAGAAAACATACGGTTTTTATTATGGGAGGAAATAATATGAAAAGAGTACAATTAGAAAAACTAACAGCAATTGTATTAACAGCAGCAATGATTCTGACAACAGCAGGATGTGGTTCCAAAATGAATACAGCAGCACAGGCTGACGGTGCTATCAGTGAGACAACTGACGAAGCATATACGGAAAGTTATGATGCTGAATACGAATACGCAGCACCGGCATCTGAGGAGGTGGAATCCGAGTACGAATACG
>JAAYYM010000622.1 GCA_012515365.1 Clostridia bacterium | reverse complement strand
TAGTATGGCGTTTCTGCCATATGAATTATCAGAAACAGAAATTAAGAATCAGAAAAAGATTATATTCGCCGTAGTAGCAGCACTTGTTGCTTCTTGGGGTCTTTGTACATGGGCACTTCAGGATAAAGAACTGGCAAAGGAAGAATTAAATATTACGATATCGAATGAAGTTTATGAAATCTCTGATTATATCAATAAATATTTACCGGAGAACAAGGTGCTGATGGATTCATTTCTTACCAATGGTGTCATTTTGAATGTAAACAATATTGATAATCTTGTTGTCAGCAGTAGTCTGAATTTCTACGAATGTGTATCTGCACCGGGCAAGTATGGCATTGAATACGTTCTTGTGCCTGATACTAGTGGAGTCGGTAATCTAGATGCTCTTAATCAACGCTATCCGAATCTGTATAAGGATGGGGCTGAATGGTGCGAACTAGAGGCCGATTTTGAGGGATTCCGTATATATCGTGTGACGGAGTAGCGACAGAAGATGACAGAGAACAATCATAGAGAGGGATCAAAAATGGAAAGAGATACTGACAAATTAGGCCAGCGCCTGGTTAAAGCCGGAAAAATAACAGCAGATAATCTCGTCCACGCAATTGCCTACCAAAAACGTAACGGTGGTCAGCTGGGTGATATTTTGGTGACCCATCATTACATTTCAGAAAAAGAACTTTCAGACTTTATATATAGCAGTAAGAATTCAAAATTTGGAGAATTTTTGTTGCAGGAGAAATTCTTAACCGGAAGACAGCTGTCAGAAGCTTTGGCATATCAAGAAAAATATGGCGGCAGGATTGGTGATATCTGTATTGCATTTGGGTATCTGACAGAAGAACAAATAAAGATCGCCAGCCAGAAACATCATAGATCACATCCGAAGCTCGGAGAGGCACTGATTGAAAGCGGTGTCATTACAGGAGATGAGCTGGAGAGTGCAATAGAGCTTCAGAAAAGAAGTGGTGGTAAATTAGGAGAAATCCTTTTGTTCATGGGATATATTACAGAAGCAGATCTGTTCAGACAGCTTGCGAATCAGGCCGAGATGGGACGTCTGGGGGCAGAGGTTGAAATCAGTGCTGATGAACAGCTTCCATATGAGCTTGCATTAAAATATCATGCATTTGTAGTCAGTAAACGTGAAAAAGCATATATTGTTGCAGTAACTGACCCATTAAAGCCGGAAGAAGTAAATGAGATACAGGAACTGCTGCATTTTAAGATTGAACAGGTGCTTGCAACAAAAGAAGAAATGGATGAGTATTGGGAAATCATCTATAAAGATAAACAGAAACACGAAAGTGTATTTGATTTATATGATTCACAGCCGGAAAACTCTGCGATTGTTACCTTTACTTCCAGACAGCTTGCAGTAGGTATTATCATTATTATCTTTACCATCATAGGGTTAGTGATGAACTGGAGGTCAACATTGTTTGGCATCAATATTTTCTTCCAGATCATATATGCACTTATGACTATATTGAAGCTTTATATTGTAATTAAGGGAGAACGGAAAAATACACAGATCAGGTTTGGGAGAAAACAAGTTGAGCAGATCAACGAGCTTGACCTTCCGATATATACACTTTTGATTCCGGTATTCAAAGAAACAGAAGTGGTAAAGAAACTGATCAAAAATATAGAAGCATTTGATTATCCTCATTACAAACTGGATGTACGTATTCTGTTAGAGGAGGATGACAAGGAAACCATACAGGTCGTTAGGGAGATGACATTACCTAACTACTTTACTGTTATTGTAGTTCCAAAGTCAACACCGCAGACGAAGCCAAAAGCATGTAATTATGGACTGATAAGAGCAAAGGGTGAGTATGTTGTCATTTATGATGCAGAGGACAGACCGGAGCCTGATCAGCTAAAAAAAGCATATCTTGCATTTAAACAGCTTCCTGATGAATATGTGTGTGTTCAGGCAAAGCTGAACTATTTTAACAGTACGCAGAACTTTCTTACAAAACTGTTTACACAGGAATATAGTATGTGGTTCGAGCTTTTGCTAGTGGGTATTATGCAGATGGATATCCCCGTGCCACTAGGTGGAACATCTAATCACTTTAAGATCAGCTTCTTAAAAGAGGTTGGTGGATGGGATCCGTTTAATGTCACTGAGGATGCGGATTTAGGAATCAGACTATTCAAGTTTAATTATAAAACAGCAATTTTGGATTCTCGTACATGGGAAGAAGCTAATTCAAAGCTTGGAAACTGGATCAGGCAGAGATCCAGATGGATCAAGGGTTATATGCAGACCTGGCTGGTGCACATGCGTCATCCGATCGAACTCTATAAAACATTGGGACTCAAAGGGTTTATAGGATATCAGGCAATGATACTTGGTACACCGCTGCTGCCACTAATTAATCCGGTATTCTGGCTGATGCTGATCCTATGGTATTTAACCGGAGCCGGATGGATTCAGGAAATGTTTCCGGGAGTATTTTATTACTTGGCGGCATTCCAGCTGCTATTTGGAAACTTTATGTTTACGTATGTCAATGTCATGGGAATGTACAGTGTTATCCGAGACTGTTATTTAAAAAGAAATGAACCGTTCTCATACAAACTGATCAAACATGCACTGCTTACGCCGTTATACTGGATACTTATGAGTATTGCTTCATATAAAGCGTTATTTCAGTTAATATCAAAACCGTTTTATTGGGAGAAAACAGAACACGGTTTGTTGGATAATGAGGAAAATGAAAAAGGAGGAGTTTCAAAATGAAACAAATGAAACATGCTTTAAAAGGGATCATCAGCCTGTTAATATGCCTGGTATGCATATGTGGAATTCATATAACAGGTTTTGCTGCACAGAAAAGTTCTATGGACTTGCAGATGTTTGAGAAAACAGTCAAACTCGATATGCCTAAGAATACCGCTTCTTTCTGGTTTTTACTTCCGGATGGAACAGTCGTAGATGATCAAAGCTATATGAATCTGGATTTGAAATTTTCAGAAACTTTGATTTATGAGCGTTCTAGTATTACACTTGAAATGAATGGAACTGTGATTGAAACAAAATGGATTCTGGATATCGATGATCAGACTACCTGTACTTGGAAGGTAAAAATTCCGGAGGATGTTCTGAAAATCGGAGAGTTAAATGAATTAAAAATCATTACTACTCAAAGATCAATCGAGGGAGATTGTGCTGATATCGATAATCCAAGTAACTGGGTCAGCCTGTTGAACACATCTTATCTGCATGTTTCAATTGCAGAAAAAGCATCTCCAAAGCTAAGTAATCTGTATGCATTTTTCTATGAAAATCCTGCAGATAAAGGCGTCTTGGAAACAGAGTTCATCGTACCGGAGCAGGCAGATGCTACTGTAAAAGCAGGTATGCTTAAAACAGCAAGTGCAGTGGGAAGCTATTATCCATATAATGATAAGCTGATCAGTCATGTTTCCGAAAAAGAAGTATCCCAAAAGGGTGAGCATAAAATTGCATTTGGTTATGATGATACGTTAAAATCAGGCAGTGGTTCAATTTCAGTAGAGGATCAGGGAACCTATTACAAAGCTGATATTATGGGTAAAGATCAAGAGGGCTTTGATAAGGCTGTCGCGTTCTTTTCTGCAAATGAGTTTATGAAACAAATCTCTAGAAGCAGTGTAGTAGTGACTTCAGATATTAGAGATCGTGTCTTAAAACATGAATTTAAAAAGAATGAAGCAGGATACTATCAGTTTAGTGATTTTGGATATCAGACCGTTAATCTTGCAGGAGCATTTCATCAGAGTGCAAACTTCACATTTCAACAGCCGGGTGGGGTCAGAAGTGGTGATGATTCTTATGTATTGATTCGATTCAGACACTCAAAGGCACTAGAGGCCGATCATTCATTGCTGACTGTTTACTGTGACAGTGAAGCACTAGACAGTGTTAAGCTGTCATCATCAAATGCTGACTATGGTGAGCTTAAGGTCAAAATTCCTGTTAAATATCTGAAAGAGGATACAATTAATTTAAATATTGACTGCTATAACTATTTAGGTAAGATCGATTGTTCAAAGGATTATTATGATACAGCATGGACTGTTATTGATGAAACCTCAAATATTTATTTTGAGCCGGGAAATATCGGTGTAACACCAAGTTTATATCACACACCGGCCTTTAACAATCTAACCTT
>JAAYYM010000621.1 GCA_012515365.1 Clostridia bacterium | reverse complement strand
ATCTTGGCGTGAAGATTGAGACCAATGTGGTAATCGGAAAATCAACTACCATTGATGAACTGATGGATGAAGAAGGTTTTGAAGCTGTATTTATCGGATCAGGTGCAGGACTGCCTAAGTTTATGGGGATTCCGGGTGAAAATGCAAATGGAGTGTTTTCTGCAAATGAATATCTGACAAGAAGCAATCTGATGAAGGCGTTTGATGATCAATTTGATACACCGATTATGGCAGGCAAAAAGGTGGCTGTTGTTGGTGGTGGTAATGTTGCTATGGATGCAGCCAGAACGGCTTTACGTCTTGGCGCAGAGGTTCATGTTGTATACAGAAGAAGTGAAGAAGAGCTTCCGGCAAGAGTAGAAGAAGTTCATCATGCAAAGGAAGAAGGTATCATTTTCAACTTACTGACAAATCCGGTTGAAATCCTTTCTGACGACAATGGATGGGTATGCGGAATGAAATGTGTGGAAATGGAACTTGGTGAACCGGATGAATCAGGAAGAAGAAGACCTGTGACAAAAGAGGGATCCGAATTCGTAATTGATGTAGATACTGTGATTATGTCACTTGGTACATCACCAAATCCTTTGATTTCCTCTACGACACAAGGACTTGAAATCAATAAATATAAATGTATCATTGCAGATGAAGAGCATGGAAAAACAACAAAAGAAGGCGTATATGCAGGCGGAGACGCAGTGACCGGTGCAGCGACTGTTATTCTTGCCATGGGTGCAGGTAAAGCCGGAGCTAAGGGAATTGACGAATATCTATCTGCTAAATAATCTGGTCTTAAGAGAGAATGAGGTAACAATATGCCATGGTGTCCGAATTGTAAAAATGAATACAGACAGGGAATTCAGGTTTGTACAGACTGCGGTACCGTTTTAGTCGATGACTTATCCGACGAAACAAAGATGCCGGTTATGTTTGGCGATGAAGAGCTGTTAAAGAGAATGGTTGAATTTTTTGCATACTGCAATGTCAGCACCTCTGAAATTATATTTAATGAGGAAGCGAGGATGTATGAGCTGTTTGTCTCAGGCGAGGAGTATGGAAATGCGAAGAAATTCGCAAGAGTATTTATGAAGGAAGAAGCTGAGAAAACAAAAACAGAAGCGTCTGACACATCTGAGACGGATTATGCCCAAAATGCCGACACCATGGATGTAACCGATCAAGAAACATCAACGACAGAGAAGAATGATCAGGTTTCAAATGTTTATGTAAAAGCAGAAGAGAAGGCTGAGAATTATAAAGCATCTGCATATGCCCTTTTGCTGACTGGAAGCGTAGGCATTATCATTATGATTTTGGTTATGACAGGTATCATTCCCTTAAAACTTGCCCAGAATGCAAAATATATTTCATATGGAACAATGTCACTTCTGTTTCTGATTTTTCTTGTGATTGGTTTCTACTCACTTAAAGCATCTAAGAAATTTTCAAGTGATGCCCAAAAAGAGAATCAATTGGAACAGAAAATCTTTGAGCATTTTGTTTCTCAATATACGAAAGATACGATCGATGCGCAGCTGCAGGAAGAGAAACAAATGGAAGAAGTACCTGATGAAATCAAATATTTTCAGCGTACGGACTGGCTAAAAAAACAGATTTTGATTTTTGCTCCTGATATTCAGAATGCTTATCTTGAAAAAATTACTGATGAACTATATCAGAAACTGTTTGAAAAATGAATATAACAATTATTTGTGTTGGTAAACTAAAAGAATCCTATTTTAAAGATGCAGTGAATGAGTATTCCAAGCGGCTTTCAAAGTATTGTAAATTAAAGGTACTAGAAGTAAGTGATGAAAAAACGGTCGAAAATGCGAGTGAGATATTATGTGATCAAATTATGCAAAAGGAAGGTAACAGAATCCTTTCTCTTGTAAGAGACGATGCATATGTTGTAACACTTGAAATTAAGGGGAAAAAGTATCATTCTGTTGAGTTTGCTGATATGATCGAACAAAAAGGAATTCGTGGGATCAGTCATATAACGTTCATTATTGGTGGCTCATTAGGTCTGCATTCGTCTGTTTCAAAGCGGGCAGATGAAAAAATCAGTTTTTCAGATATGACATTTCCGCATCAGCTTATGAGAGTCATCTTACTTGAACAGATATACAGGGCCTACCGTATTATGAACCATGAGCCCTATCATAAATAAGGAGTGTGATTCAACCATGCATATGAATGAACTGATCATTAAAAAGAGAAATGGTGCTGAATTAACAAAAGAAGAAATTAATTTTATGATAAATGGATATGTAGATCAATCGATTCCGGATTATCAGATGTCTGCAATGCTCATGTCAATCTATTTTCAAGGTATGACTAAAGAAGAGACCCTTAATCTGACTATGGAAATGGCAAATAGCGGAGACATACTGGATCTTTCTGCAATTCAAGGTATTAAAGTGGATAAACACAGTACCGGTGGTGTAGGGGATAAAACATCTCTTGTACTAGGACCGATGGTTGCAGCTCTTTCAATCCCGGTCGCTAAAATGAGTGGACGTGGACTGGGACACACGGGTGGAACAATCGATAAGCTTGAAAGCTTCAAAGGATTTAATACCTCCATAACGACTGAACAGTTCATCAAAAATGTCAATCAGGTAAAGCTGGCCATTATGGGACAGACTGCAGATCTTGCACCAGCCGACAAATTACTATATGCATTAAGAGATGTAACAGGAACAGTGGAGAATATTTCATTGATTGCAAGCTCGATTATGAGTAAAAAACTTGCTGCAGGATCGGATGCCATTGTTCTGGATGTTAAGAGCGGAAGCGGTGCATTTATGAAAAATGACGAGGATGCTTTTTGTCTGGCACGTGCGATGGTCGATATAGGAAATATGGCAGGAAAGAAAACAGTTGCGATTGTTTCAGATATGAACCAGCCATTGGGATATCATGTCGGAAATGCGTTGGAGGTCAAAGAAGCCATTGAGACCTTAAGCGGACGTGGTGCGCAAGATTTGCTGGAGCTATGTCTGTCACTTGGAACACAGATGGTACTGTGTGCAAAGAAAGCAGAAACCGCAGAGGATGCAAGGGCACAGTTGATGGAAGCTGTTAAAAGTGGTAAGGCATTAAATAAACTTGCAGAATTTGTAGAAGCCCAGGGTGGTGACAGCAGACCGGTCTTTGATTCATCTTTACTTGAAACAGCAAAGATGCAATGGGATGTTACAGCAGAAGAAGAGGGCTATGTAACCCATATTGAATGTGATCAGATCGGAATCGCATCCATGCTTTTGGGTGGCGGACGTGAGAAAAAGGATAGTGTTATTGATTTATCGGTAGGTATTATTTTAAAGAAAAAAATAGGTGATTACGTACATAAGGGGGATACAATTGCAACCCTTTATGGAACAAGTGAACATCAATTAAATGAAGCAAAAAAATGTCTTTTGGCAGCATATTCTTATGGATGTACAATGACTCCAAAAGAGCAGTTTATCAAAGGAATTGTAGAATAAGTAATCTATTTTCTTCATATAGTTAATTATGAAGAATAAGAACCGCTCCAGCCATTATAGCAAGAAGGAACATATGGTAGAATCATTACATCTTCCAAAAGATTATGTACTGGGTTCTGCCATTGTTACAATTACAGGAAACACGGAACTGATCATCGAGAATTATAAGGGCATTCTGGAATATACAAAGGAAACCATTCTGTTAAAGACTAAAACCTGTCAGATCAGACTTAAGGGATCGGAGCTTGAAATCGTCTTTTATACAAATGAGGAAATGAAGATAACAGGATTCATTGAATCAATTAATTATTGTATATAAGATTGGAGAGTCATCATTGTTTAAACGTTTCATGATGTTTATGAAAGGTTATTTGAAAATCAGAATTCAGGGCTGCTCACCGGAACGATTTCTCAATTTGTGTAATCATAAATGTATTTATTTATGGGAAATCAGGCGTATCAATGATTGTTACGAAGCATACGTTTATGTAGAGGATTTTAGAAAAATCAAACAGATTGTAAAGAAAACCAGAACCTGTGTCAGAATATTAGAACGAGAAGGTTTTCCTTTTTTTCTATATCGATATAAAAACAGAAAATTGTTTTTCGCGGGAATTGTTATTGCCATATTGATTTTATATGTTTTGTCATTATATATCTGGCAGATAGAAATCAGTCAGAATGTACGCATCACAGATGATCAGATTTTGAGACTGCTCTCTGAATATCAGATAGAGCCGGGCATAAAAAAGAGTGAACTTGACTGCCAGCTGATCGAAAAAATGATCAGAAAAGAGTTTGATGAAGTAGTATGGGCAGCGGCTAGTCAGGATGGTGCCAGACTACTTATTATGATCAATGAAAATGAGACAGCTCAAAAAAAAGAGGAGATGCCAAAATCGCAGGACATCTATGCTCCTTATGCAGGCAAAGTACT
>JAAYYM010000620.1 GCA_012515365.1 Clostridia bacterium | reverse complement strand
GTATAAAATCGCTATTAAACAATGAAGCCATTCTCATTAGAAATCCCAATGCAATTCGTCCCTGGCAACATGTGTTGGAACCATTAAGCGGCTATATTATGCTTGCTGAACATCTATATAAAGATGGGACGGATTTTGCTGAAGCATGGAATTTCGGACCAGATGATGCAGATGCCAAGACAGTTGAATGGGTCGTACGTACTATGTGCCAAAAGTGGGGTGGAAGCGCTGATTTTGAAATAGTTGAAGGCAATCATCCGCATGAAGCCCAGTACTTAAAACTAGATTGCTCTAAAGCTAGATTAAGGCTGAATTGGCATCCGAAATGGAATGTTGAACAGTCCATTGATAAAGTAATTGAATGGACTCATGCCTATCGGCAAGGGAAACCCGTGAGAGAAGTGTGTTTGAAACAAATAGATAGCCATAATAGTTAATAAAAATACTAATGAATCATGGAGGTTGAAGTGGGAAGTATTAAATTGGTGATGGTCTCAGCTGGATTTGAACATGGTGGAAATGTAGTACACAGACATTTAGACGGTCATCCTGATCTGTTGGTATATCCGTTCGAGTCTCAATTAGGTAACAAGGAATTCAATGACTTTTTATCTTCTATTGAACGGGTTCAATACAGATATCCTGAATTTCCGGAGGGTTTATCTGCCGAGGAACTGTATGAACAGATTATTGATGAAGAAATGAAAACATTTCTGCGGAAAAGAAATGGCTCTAAATTCAGGGATGTAGAACTGGCGCTTAATGAAGGAGATAGGATTAAATACTTTAAGGAATATCTTACTGATAAGCCTCTAATGAGGCGGAATGTAATTGCGGCGTTTTTTTATGCGACTTTCGCTGCTTGGGAGAATTATCATAAAAAGCCTAGTAGCCATATGACATATGTTGGATATAGCCCGGCTATTGGAATAGATGCCAACCGCATGATAAAAGATTTCCCTACTATCAGAATTATGCATATTATCAGGAATCCCTTTTCGGCATATAGGGATACAAAGCGGCGTCCCTTCCCACAACCAATAAACAAATACCTTATTACTTGGAATGTTTATCATTCGACTGTAGAAATGTATGCGAAAATGTATCCGAAAAACGTTCGGATTTTTCGATACGAGGATTTTGTAGCAGACAAAGAAACTTTCATGAAAGATGTTTCAGAGTTTATAGATGTAGAATTTTGCCCCACTATGCTTTATCCAAGTTGGAATGGCCAGGAAATCAGTGGGAACATGGCTCCCTGGGGTACTGTACTGAAGAGCACTGAAGAATACAATAAGTCGATTATCAAAGAGTTGACAGATATTGAAAAGACCCAAATTGCTAATGGCACAATGGCCATAGCTAAACACTTTAGATATGACAATATTAGTTATCTGAAAAAATATTATGATCAGTAAACTATTCTATTATCTTGCGAACAAAAACCATAGACATAGTAGTATTGCGCAAACAGTAGCTGAAACACTTCAACGACATTTCTCAAATATCCAACAGCCTGTGCTAATTGAGCCGGTTGATGGGGGAACTTTAGGTATCTCTTTTGTTGTGAACATGAATGGGAAAAGAAGTTTTGTAAAAACACATTTGCCGGGTGAACCCTGTAAGGACAATATCATTAAAGAAATAAAGATTTTAACATCATTATATAACGAGCTTAATATTCAACAATTAGATTTGTGCATAGGCTCTAGTGTTCAGACATACTTACTTATGGACGAGCTAACATACCCTAAACAGGAGCCCAATATTGCTGTTGTACAAGATCTTATTCGGGGTTATAGTGCGCAACTAAATAAATTCCAAGATACCGACTATGTTTCATCACAATATACATTTCCCAATCTATTAAATTTAGGGCAAAAAGCCTTAAGGGAATTACTAGAGAAACAATTAATTTCCCAAGTTATTCACGATGTAGTTTTACCTTATTTTGATTTATTAAATAGTTTAATACCTGATCTTCGCCCGGTTCTTTGTCACGGTGACTTAAGTAATAAAAATATTATGCTTAAAGATGGGAAAATGATAGTTATTGATTGGGAAGATGCTTTTTGGGGTGTAGAAGATTATGATTATTTGTATTGGCTAACCTTCTTTAATAATCGGAAATACTATTCTCAAAACATTTTTAAAGGAAGCTATTATGACAAAAGAAAACAAATATCGATCTTGC
>JAAYYM010000073.1 GCA_012515365.1 Clostridia bacterium | reverse complement strand
ACGCTTAGAGATTACAATTGGAACGTCTTGAGTACTGCTGCTACAACCGTAACTGCTGTAACTCTCGATTTGGATGTGGATTCAAATTACGACGGGTCAATAAACGGTACTGATGAGTCTCTTGAAACGTCAGCCGGAGGTGTCGTCGCCCTCGGGAAGCGTGTGCCGATAAGGATTACTACTCAAGGGAATCTTGGAACGGTATCGCTCTCAGCAGTTTATGGGGGTGAAAAGATCAGTGTATGGTCAGCATCATCGAGTGGCACGCAAATCCAGCTGGGTCAACCATTGTCGATCGGTACAACATACACATATTATGTTCAAGGAATTTCAACGAGTTCAGAAGTGCGGGATATTGAGCTCAGGCTTCGTAACACGTACGGAACTGTAATTAAAGAGGACACTATTAAGCTGACAGTCGTTAATCCTACTGTGGACTTGGATGTGGATTCGGATTACGACGGGTCAATAAACGATACTGATGAGTCTCTTGAAACGTCAGCCGGAGGTGTCGTCTTCCTCGGGGAGCGTGTGCCGATAAGGATTGCTTCTCAAGGGAGTCTTGGACTTGGAAAGTTGGTGCTCTCAGCAGTTTATGGGGGTGATAAGATCACGGTATGGACACAACTACAGGGCGGCACGGAAATCCCTCTGGATCAGCCATTATCGGCCGGTACATATTATGTGGAAGGAATTGAAACGAGTTCATACGCGCGGGATATTGAGCTCAGGCTTCGTTACACGTACGGATCAAGTTATATTGAAGACACTATTAAACTGACGGTAGGTGAGGTGAATTTCACTATTTTAGATAGAGATCTTTCAGTTGATGGTGTAGGAGATAATTTATGCATAAATGCTCAAGACGAGCTGAATTGGCAATTCTATTCCGCAACTATTGAGCCAGAAGGGATCTGTGAAGGCGTGAAGGTAACTTCAGATCAGAAGTTAGCATTCTGGGAATATGATGAAGATGAATTTAATGAGGATGGGATCGCTAATGCGGACTTTACAGATTATATTCGTGTAAACAACAATGATGGCAAGTTTATTACTAAAGCCTTAAAAAATACAGAAACTGGACCTATAGAGATAAACTTTTCTCCCATTCTTGCATTTAATGGTGGCTCGTTTGTTTTAGGACCATGTTACAAAACAGTGGGTATAGGATATGTTTTTGAGGTGGTAGGGAAGCTGGAGAAAAGTACAGGAAATAATTATCCGGTTCAGTATACATTCGATACTGAATGGCCCGCATTAAAGGGCATTAATGATTACGAAGGAGCCGAACCCCTAGACTCGACCTATAATAAGAGATACCTCCAGACAGGAGAGGAGATCAGAGGATCTTATCAGACTTCAGACGCTAGTACTGAGTTTGCGCAGGGTCAGTATAATGCGTCATTTCATTACCCACTACAAACTGATGGTTCGGGAGGAACTGTTGTTCTTGGAGCATATACAGGTGATAATTATACTGGAAAAAAGGAAGTTACGTCAGCTGCGGCGGCACTTGAGTTTGCTGATATAAGATTTGGAACAAATCCAGGAAACGTAATCCCTTCTATGTCGTTAGAGGTTGATTTTCATATATCTCGTGAATTAGATATTGGTCTGTTAGTTTGGACTAACGATCCTTATCCAGATTGGTTATCGTCAGTGGGGTTTTCATTTGACTGTGTATCTCTCGGTCCTTATGAAGACGGGGTGAATAGTTCGGCTGCGGTTAATCATGAGGCTCTTTTTCGGCGTCCCTCAGATGGAGAGTGGTTGGGGAACGATGGTCTAAGTAGTGTTTCTGCTGGTGAACTCTTTTCTTTCAGTGCAGACACTGCATTTGATATTATGGTAGGAAAAGACACTTACATCGACGAATCATCGGGTTTTTCAGAAATAATAGTGGGTGTTGGTCAAACGGGTTTGCTAAAAATCCAATCGGCAGTAGGGTGTATGCGTCAGAGAACATTACTTTCAGAAGCTAAAGCTGGAATATTTATGGAAATGCACGAACCAGAAGTAATCATGACAAGCATAACTGTAATCGAAACGCCCTAATAGGAGAGATTGTATGAATAGTAAAGGAAAAGCGATAGTTTTTGTCTTTTTGTTAACATCTATATGTATTAAGAGTTATTCACAGGAGGTTGTGGGATGTGGTGAATCAAGAAAATATAAGATGACAATGAGTTTTGATAGTTCTACTGAAGCCAATTCTGAAACTAATACAACCTTTTGGACCGCTGAATGTGTGTTAGCGATCAAGAATGGTACTGTGGAATTTCAGAACCCTGTAATAACCGGAATACAAAATGGCAAGCCAATAAGCACGGATGATGCTGGGCAACTTGCTTCGTTCTATAAAAAAAGTACCTTTCAAGTTGTTGGTGATGAGAATACGGGAGTGATGCGGGCAGAGGTGAAAGGGAAAAATTCGTACTTACTTTTGGTGGCAGAAGCATTATTTCCTCCCCTGCCTCCTAAAGAAATTTCGATTGGGGATACATGGGAAATAGAAAGGAGTAGTTGGTATACTGATAATCCTAATCGTGTCTTAAAGGAGAGTAGTTCGGGTGTGCGCCCCTCTTGTGGAGTTTACGAAGGTGATGTATCATCAGGCGACATTGGTTTAATAGAAAGCGTTTCAAAAACTTCTTCTTCAGTTTTGTCTAAGTATTCATATGTCAAGAGTAATGAAACTGATCTATACGGCATGCATGTATATTTTGACCCCAAGAAAAATGAGCTTGTTAAGAGCAAGATTAGTAGTTTAAGAGATGTAACAATACCGGGCAATAGAGCAAGATTTTTAATGACTATTGCGATTGAGAGAATGTCGGCTGCAATGGATGAGCCGACGGATGCGGATGAACCTACGGATGCGGATGAGCCTACGGATGCGGATGAGCCGAAGGTGCTGGAGAGGGTAATCTTGAAGAATTTACCCCCCCCGAAGATGAGGGAAAATGGGAAAATCAAATACGTACCAAAGAGGCAAGAGGAAAGCGCGGAAAGCGCGGGGTCACTCATAAGAAGTTGGGTCAAGTGAAAATAATAATATTCCTTCCCGCTTTCAGGATTATTTCTGAACGGTAGCTTTCCATCACCCCGCGACAACCTTGCCTTGCGCCCTGCTT
>JAAYYM010000619.1 GCA_012515365.1 Clostridia bacterium | reverse complement strand
CCTTGTCCGTCATTCAGTGATGGATCATATTGACACTGAATATTCTGAGGATTGCCTGACTCATAAAGAATGTATGGTGACATAGAAGAATTCAATGTATTCTCTTTTGAGGTCGCATATCTAAATGGTTCATAATCCGGATCAATCTTGCCTCTCATCTTCAATGTTGTTCCGGATGGGCAGTTTGTTTCAAACGCATCTTCTCCTATTAATGTTACATAAGTATCAAAAGCTCCTGATTGTGTAAAATCATCACTTCTAAAGGACACATTTCTTAAATTGGTACAATTCTGAAAACATCTTGCACCAATGGTAGTTTCACCTGCAGCATTTCCCGTCGGAATAAAGTTTACGGTATCCAGCCGATTACATTCTGCAAATGCTTCTGTATCAATTGAAATACCCTCTGTTGTAATATTCAGAGTCGTCAGATCAGGCATAGCATGAAAAGCCTGATACTCAACAGTTTTAACCGTACTAGGTATATTTACGGTGGTAATGCCGTCTATTCCCTCAAATGTTTTTTCTCCAATTTTATTAACCGAATATGGGCCTATGACATCCGGGATTTGAAGTGTATCGCCGCTGGATGCCGTCTTTTCAAAACTGTTGATCATACCAGTTGCATCTACTGTGAATTTAAATCCGTTGATTGTTTTTTCATAATGCTCGTCACCGGCGGTATCTATGTAATAATACGTATAGTTGTTATCCATATTGGTTGCATAATTATAGATTTCCGGTTTTGGATCACTGATCTGCGGATTTGGACCCCAGATATAAAATGAATTCAGTACAGGGATCGAATTGAATTCCTGTCCATCCGCAAAGCTTGATGTATTATTATCTACCCGCACATAACTTAAACTGATACATCCGTGAAATGTACCCTGTTTAAATGTCATCGTTTTATCATAAGGCATTTCAACTTTTGTCAGATAGCCACAGTTAGCGAATGTACCTTCACCCATTTCACTCAAAAATGGATTAAGCTTAATTTCTGAAAGCTTAGCACATCCAACAAATGTAAAATCTCCCAATTTACTAAAATTCGTCATTTGTGTCTCGCCGGCTGCTGTCATAGAAACATTGATTAATTCCGGACAGTTAAAAAACAAACCATTTCCGGTCTCCTTAATATTAGACGGAAACTCAAAATTCTGTAATGATGTACAGTTTCCAAAGGTACCTGAACCTAATGTGTCACACTGATTAGGCTGCATGAAGTTAACGCCCTGAAGTGATCCACAATTTGCAAATGCTTTATTTCCGATTGAGGTACATCCAGAAGCTATTTCTACCTGCGCCAATGCATTGTTATTCATAAATGCTTCATTTCCGATTTTTAAGATAAAATCAGGAATCATAATTCTACTGTAATTTGCTCTATCCTTAAATGCACCGTCAGAAATATAACGAATAACAGCAATCTCCGGACATTTGAAAGCACCCATGATATATTCATCATAAGTTTCCGGAATTTCACCGTCCTGTGTGACAGTTCCATCTTCATTGTAAGTATATGTGACATAAATTGAAATGGGATTTGAAGAAGCACTGTTTTGGATATAGCGGTCTGTCCTGACAGGCGATCCGTAGCCCATCTGTTCACTTAACGGAAACGTCTGATCACGTATGACATACAGAGCCTCATTCCAGCCTGTAATTGCAGCTGACTGCAAAGAAAAGCCTGAGCTCATAGTATCGATTTGAAAGTATGGGATCGGATAACTGTAAACACTATCTACCTTGCAGGTCTGATCTTCATTCAACAGATAAGCATTCCGTCTGTTACCCGGCTCCGATACGACACTTAATCCTTCAAGATCTACAAGCTCCTCCAGCGTCGTAGGAATCGTGATTCCTTCCGGTGCTGTCGCTTCTACATCTTTTACCGGTATAAGTGCAACGATCAGTGAGGTAACCATTAAAAGTGCTGCAATCGTCCTTCTTGCACTCTTTTTCAGTCTTCTCTTTATCTTAGGTGTCTTTACTCCCATTTTAACTCCTCCACTGTAGGCGATTTTATCTATTGGACTTTCTTTGCGACAACAACAAAACGCTCTGCATCCGGCGTATCATGATCACACGTAGACAATGTTAATAAACTGTCTGTATACTGTGTACTCACTTGCGTCTCATACAAAGATTTATTTCTCATCTCTTCCATATAAGAATTATATTCCTGCTCCGAATTAGCATCAATAAACTGATAATACTTAAATGCTACTTCATCTGCCTGATACACTTTTTCATAAAATGCAAACATAACCTGATAAGTACCTTTTTCATATAATGTATCAAATTGTATGTATTTGTGTTTCTCGTAATAGGACTTCTTTTTATATTTGCTTAAATTTCCAAACATTTTTCCTGATTTCATGTTATGTCCAAACACGATGATATTCTGACTTCTTGGCCATATTTTAGCATCTTTACTGATAAAAAGTGCTCCGTTTTTATCATAATTCTGTTCATAATCATGATCCAGATAATAAGTTTCATTTTGTGACTGCATAACTGGATAATCAATATTAGTATCGTCAATTTTCAGCCATCCGATTAGACTTTTATTTTTTAAATACAAAGATTCATAATCACTAAGAATCGGTGGTGCATCCGGATCTTGCGTCCTTGTGATAAAACGTTCCGGATTGATTAGGATCTCTTTATCCTTAAGTTCCTCCATTTTAGCTGTCTGTGTAGTATGGTGGTCTGCCTGATAGCAGTAATAAATGAAATATGACAGGCATCCTACTCCTATTAACGACATCACAATCATTGTGATTCTGCGTGCCTTTTCAGGTCCGGAAATTTTCCTTCTAGACCGTTTACTCATGATGGAACACTCCCTTGAGACTATTTTTATTGATATATACTTTGTACTGGATTACATTTCCCTTTGCTGCGTTAGCATATCGATCAGCAAATTCATTTAAAATGCCTGTTACCATTTCAATCATCCGATTCTTCGTTTCTTCATTGACCAGAATACCATTCGCTTCATAAAGAAAATTCAGAACGTAACACTCGTTCTCTTCTGATAAATTTAACTTTGCGACAAACGTTGGAAACACCAGGCTAAAGTATTGTGTCATATACATCGTGATAAAAATCAAAATGCCAAGATGTTCCTTTTTAATCTGATCATTTAGATCTTTTCTAAAGCGAAAATATCGAAGTTCACCTGGATCATGGTATTGATTGACAAGCATTTGTTCAAAGAAATCCTCATGGAATTCACATAATAGAAAAATATGAATAAAGTCATTTAAGATCTTCTTTTCATAATCTGCAAGGATCTGGGATTCAAGCTCTGACAATTTATCATAGTTCAAATAAATCTCCTTCATAATCATTCCAAATACATTGACAATCTGCTCATAGCTCTCTTCTCTGTTTCGAATGGTATTTCTCATTTCAAACAAAATCTGTTTGTACTTATCCACTTTTTTCTGAAATATTTCCTGCTTCTGTGTGTAGGTTTCATGTTTATGATAGAGTGATAATGCTGCATGAATCCAGCCTGCAATATCATCTGACAGCGTAAATGGTTTAACAATGATTTTTTTCGTATGCAGCTCATTATGAATCCTGACTGCTTCACGCATATTGGATTCTTCTGTCATAATCATAATAACCGTGTCAGGAGAAATGGACGTAATCATGTCAAGCAGCTCTTCACCACTAATCACCGGCATTACAAGGTCTACAATTGCAACTTCAATCTCATGCTCTTGTACAATTTTCAAAGCTTCCTCACCATTTTGCGCCAAAAAGCACTGAATACTTTTATTCAGTGTAATTGCCTGGAGCTTCTGTAGGATCCTGAGATCATCATCTACAAATAAAACTGTCTGCATGCAGAGCCTCTCTTCCATTTTATACTGTCTGATATTACTGTCGTAAAATGACACTCAATATTATTTTACTATATAATGATAAAAATTCAAGTTAATTTAATGATCTCATCGATTTTGCACCAAGTCCCGCTGTCACACTTTTGTCTGCAAAGAATAGTATAGACTATATTGATTTATGGAGGTCACATAATGTGTGATATAAATTGTGGAGGATGCTGTAGTACAAATGAATGTGGTAACACCAGACAGGGAGGCGGCTGCAATTCTATCATCTGGATCATCATCCTGTTATGTCTTTGTGGTAATAATGATGGCTGTCAAGGCAATAATGGTATCGGTGGATTATTCGGTTCAGGTGGCTCAGACTGCAGCTGCATCATTATCATTCTCTTACTGCTCTCATGCTGTGGCGGAAACTTCTGCTGATAATGTTTATCCGGAACAGCTGTCATGTTCGACAGCTGTTCTATCAAAAAATATAGGACATATATTTAAATAACGAAAAATCTAAGGTCTTTTATGAAGAATACTGAGAATCATGAGATAGATTATGTTGCAAAATTTGATTCAATTTTTACGACAAAGCCACTCCGTTTATTTAAAAGCATCATTCCATTTGTCGATCCTGCGTTAAGAAAGCACCTTATTGTATTGATCAAAATAATGGAGCTACAGTACGTATTAAGCGGATTAAGTGATCAGTTGCTTTCCAGTCATCTGAATACAGATTGTCAATGTAACCCTTCTCTGATCACAATTTTGAATTCCCTATGTCATTATTGTGATGAAACAGAAAAACAAACCATCGAACAAATGATACAGCTGTTTCAGGCATATGAAATGTATCAGACCTATCAGAGTGTTACAAAGCCTGGCAAAGAGGCTGATGATTTTACCGATATCCTGCAAACCATGCTGTCGCCGGAGCAAAGGGATTTATTTCACTCATTCATGGAGCATACATAACTTAAGGAGGTATTATGAAAGAAGGCTGGCGCTCAGACAATCGTCTGGAACATATATCACCAGATAAACTGATGTTTTTACAATCTCTCATAGATAAATCACAAACACTGAAAGAAAATGAACAGCTTCCATTTTTACTGGCACTTGCTCAAAAAGCAAAAAAGAACCAAATACATTTTAGCTCAGAAGAAATGAGCCTGATCGTTTCTATACTAAAAGAATATGCGACCGATGCAGAAATTCTGCGTATGGATCAGATACTAAAAATGAGCAGTCTGTTTTAACCATCAGACTGCTCTTATTTCAGATCCTCGATATACAAAACACCTTCTATTTCTCTTAAAAATGCGAGTGTTTTTTCACGTTCACTGACTTGATGAAGTTCAATGTTGATCATAGCTGTGATGTAATCTCGTTTCACCTTTGTACGGTTGATTTCAAAATGTGTGATTTTCACATCATGCTTACGTATTGTTTTCAGGAATTCTGAGACATGTTTTAAGGAATCAAGTTCTACATATAATTCCAAAACCTTCGAATGATAAAAAACATAGGAATCAAGCTTTTCTAAGATGATCAATGTCATGATCACAAGTACCAGCATAACTCCCGCGCCTTCATAAAATCCAACGCCTATTGCCAGTCCTATGCAGGCGCACGCCCATAATCCTGCAGCTGTCGTCAGTCCCTTGACCTGATTTCTCCCTGTAACGATAATCGTACCCACACCAAGAAAACCGATTCCGCTTACTACCTGCGCTCCCATTCTGGTCAAATCATGGCTTTGTCCGAAATAGAAGTTCACATACTGCCCTGTCATCATCACCATCGTCGCGCCAAGACATACTAATACATGAGTCTTGATTCCGGCACCTCTTCGTTTCATTCCACGATCAATTCCGATAACGATTCCTGAAATCACAGAAAAGAAGAACCGGACAAAGATCGAAGCAATATTAATCTGTCTGAAATAGTCTAAATATTGTTCCCACATGCCGATTCCTCCTATATATCTGTACTCGACCAGATCCATCTCCTATGACAAACTCTTTTTCTCCACCTGAAGTATTATTTGGCTGGAGTAGTCCCTCGCAGGATGCTCCAATTTTTGAATGTAAGAAGTTACTACACACTATATTGAGAAGGGGTCAAAAAAGATAACTTCATTACTTTTTGAATTTCTTTAATTTCCCCAGAAATCAATACATTTCTTATCTCTGCCTGTTTTGAATAATCATACTCTAATTGCTGTTCAAAATAATCACCATCCTGTTGTGTGGAATAACCATCCATACCAGCGATTATAACTTCTTTTACTCCAACTGCAACAAGAAGTTTTAAAAGCGTAAGACCAGAGTTATCAATAATCTCAGCGTTTTGAGATGCAAAACTTGCAAAATTTACTACATAATCTGTCTGTTCACACTCCTGCATATTTGAAGTTGTAATGCACTTTGCCAGAGTTCTTCCCTGTATTTTACTGAAACGCCTCATATTGCTACTGAAAACATAATCAGGTTTGAATTCATCTGCGCAGAAATT
>JAAYYM010000760.1 GCA_012515365.1 Clostridia bacterium | reverse complement strand
TGAGAAAACTCAAATTCGTATTGATAGGATGCGGCAGAATCGCAACACTGCATGTTGCGGGCTATAAGAACAATCCCGACGCAGAGCTTTACGGCGTGTATGATAAGAATGTTTCCGCCGCCAAAAAGTTTGCCGAGGAGTACAAGATACCCAAGGTATACGAAAGTTACGAAGAGGTATTGGCGGATTCCGAAGTCGACGCGGTTGAGATTCTCGTACCCCATCACCTTCACTGCGAGCTAACCGTCAAGGCGTGCGAGGCGAAGAAGCATGTATCGGTGCAAAAACCGATGGCGTTGAATCTTGCCGAATGCGATAAGATGATTGATGCCGCGAAAAAGAACGGAGTCAAACTGAAAGTATTCGAAAACTTTGTGTTCTATACTCCGTACCCGCTTGCCAAAAAGCTGCTCGACGCGGGCGAAATAGGCAAACCTGCCGGCTTACGTTATAAGATGACGAACTGCGGACTTAATTCGCAGAACGCGCCGGCAACAAAGCTTCGCGCAAAGTTAGCAGGGGCGGACGAGTCTTTGCAGCCGACAGGCTGGAAAGTGGACGTCAAGTCGCTTGCTTGGCGTGTAAACGAATCTTTAGCGGGCGGCGGACCGATAGTGTTCGACGACGGCTATCACAAATTCAGCACGATTATGTATATGCTCGGCGATGTGGAGAAAGTTTCCGCCTGGATAGATTATACCCCCGTGCTTCCGGGAATCTGTCAGGACGCGCCGGCGGTTATTATGTGGAAGCATAAGGACAAAAGCGTATACGGTGTATTCGATGTTACAAGCGCGGACGAAATGTATATACAAAGCAAGTATTATACCTGCGACGAAAGGCTGGAAATTACGGGTTCGCGCGGCATTATTTGGGTGACCCGCTGCACTGCTACGTTGTTACCTGAAGTAGCGCCGGTAGTTATGTACAAGGACGGCAAGATTACCGAATACCGCGATATGCCTTGCGACTGGGCGGATTCGTTCGAAGCGTCCACAAGAGATTTTGTCAAAGCGATAAAAGAGGACAGGGAGCCTGTGCTTAACGGTGAACGCGGAAGAGAAGTTTTGAAGTTCGCGCTCGCCGCGCTTGATTCATCCAAGAAAAACTGCGAGATTTATCTCGACAGCTATGAGGATAAGCCGCTTCAAAAACAAAGAAAATTTTTCGGTATTTTCAGGAGAAGCTGATGGATATCAAAAAAATGTTGATTGACGCCGCCGAAATAAGGAAGTTGACTATAAGGGCGATGGAGGCGGCGGGATATGGTCATATAGGCGGCAGCATGAGTATTGCCGACTTGCTTGCGGTGCTTTACGGCGGTGTTATGAACGTGGACCCTACTAATCCGCAAAAACCTGACCGCGATTATCTCGTATTGTCCAAAGGTCACTGCGGACCCGCGCTATACGCAGCGCTTGCATACAAAGGATTTTTTGATAAAAAAGAATTACTTACGCTTAACGCGAACGGCACCAAGCTGCCGAGCCATTGCGACAGGCTGAAGACTGTCGGCATAGATTTAAGCACCGGCTCGCTCGGACAGGGGGTATCGCTCGGTATCGGCGCCGCGCTCGGTAACAAACTGCAGGGAATTGACAATTATACTTATATTATTGTCGGGGACGGCGAGACGCAGGAAGGTCAGGTCTGGGAGGGCGCGCAGTTTTTGGCGCACAGAAAGCTTGACAATGTAATTATTTTCATTGACAAAAACAAGCGTCAGCTTGACGGTTATACAGACGAGGTTTGCTCGACATTTGACCTTGTCGAGAAATTTACTGCGTTCGGGCTGTTAAGCTTCGAAATAGACGGTCATTCGGT
>JAAYYM010000618.1 GCA_012515365.1 Clostridia bacterium | reverse complement strand
TTATCTGCCAGCATTGTCTTAAGCGGCGTAGTATCATATAGTTTCAACCACTGAATCTTCTCATTAAATGTTTTGGGGTTTGTTAGATTCAATTCTCGTTTGGTAATACGCTTATACCAGATTTTCAACTCCTCTTCATATTTTTCCGCAGGCAGCTTCTTATAATAATCCGCATCTCTTACTATTTCCTTCGCGGTTGTTTTTTCCCCTGATGCGGTTATATTTTTTCTCTCATTATCAGCGGTATATGTGTCTTCTGCCAAATGCAAATGTACCAACACCCTATTGAGCGTATAGCCTAATCCATGTTCACGGTAACAGCGGATACCTCCCCGGACTTTTCGAGGTATCCATGTAAAGAATCGACCGATACGATATGTTGCCGAAAGGTGGATGCTTCGTATTTCCAGTTCCAGCCGGTGTATTTCGGCTTTAAGAATTTTCATTTCCCTCTCTTGCGCCGACCGCGACGAAGATCCGTTCTTTCCCGCAGAATCAGCAACTACGGTTGTCTGTACAGCTGCCTGGCCATCCTGCATAAAAAACATATCAAACAGCAATTGCGAAAACGGATTCTGAAATTGAATCTTTTCCTTTTCCTGATGGGAGAGTTTCGCCAGGACGTAAGACGTATTTTTCCTCATACTATCAAATGCTCGTAAAATTTCAGCTTCTTTTGTTCGACTTCTTTTGTTCTCCAGACCATACAGCATCATCTCCTGCATGGATATAAAATATCCGATCGCATTCTTATGCGACTGCGGGACCGTCATGATCGAGTTTGCACGAAGCCGATGATGGTAAAGTTTTTCTCCCACATGCGATACTCGCTTTGCTTCCATCAACACATAAAATGTGAACAAATTATCTTCATGAATAATTCCCTGATAGAACGCAATATTATTTTCTCTCAAAAATTCGCGTCTAAGCATCTGAGACCACGCCGTCGGCGTAAAAGCATTTTCATCCTTAAGCGTTTTTAGAAAGCTGACACCATCATAAATATCACAATGCTCCCGCCGGACAAGTTGGGGGGCTGCTGTTCCGTTGTCGTAAAAACGTGTATAATCGAAATATACCGCATCCAGATTTCTGGCCTTACACACTGCATATAGTTTTTCCATCGCATCCAAGGACAAATAATCATCGCTGTCAATGAAATGGATATACTCGCCTTGTGCAAACATCATGCCCGTGTTGCGAGCCCCGGACAGGCCTTTGTTCTTCTGACTGATGATTGTGATTCGGTCATCCTTTTGAAAATACTCTTCAAGAATTTCATGTGAACTATCCGGCGACTCATCATTAACGCAGATAATCTCAATTTCATATAACGTCTGATGAACCAGACTATTCATGCACTCTCGCAGATATAAATCTACATTGTAAACCGGAACGATTATTGAAACCTTTGGAATATATGTATAGTTTTGGCAGGCCTTGCCTCTTTTCACAGAGATTATGCCTTCCATTTGATCTTCAGATGCCAACTGGTCTTCCAGATACATCTGCAGATATTCCAGTTCATCTGCCGTACAGTATTCAAACACCGCGTCTTTATCAATTTCTCTGTAGATTCTCAAAAAGGCCTGTTTAATACGTTCGTCTTCCGCCAGGTCTGTTTCCGTTTGGATCGCCCTCAATGTATTGCGAATACGCTGAACCACTCTTCCGTGAAGCTGCTCCAATTTCGCCTCACGCGTGGTGTTAAGCTCATCACGTATGCCTTCTAATCTATCAAGAACTTTTTGCTCTGTCCAAAGAGCGTTTGACGCACCTTCACGATATATATAAACTATTTCGGGAATCGCATAAAACCTTTCTGCCTG
>JAAYYM010000072.1 GCA_012515365.1 Clostridia bacterium | reverse complement strand
TGAAGAAGTCAGAGATCTGGAATGTGCGGAACAGCTTGAAAAAGAAGTAGACGGTACAGACGAAGTATATACAGATGTGACACCTAAGGATCGTACAGAAATTGATGATATGTACGGCGCGAGTGTTTTTCATGTAGAGCCTGCTGTATTAGATGATTCCAAGGAATACGCATATGTACAGGATATCATCGAAATGCAGTTTGAGTTAAATCACACCAAGATCAAGGAATTGTATGATGAGATGGTAGCAGGCGATGACCGTTATAGAACAATCTTCTATACATCCAGACAAAACCATACCTATCAAATTATTTTAAAACATTCCATGAGCTCTGTTCAGCTATATGATTTATGTGGCGAAGATATGGAAAAAGCAATGGATACCATTCGACTAAGTATTCTTGCGGACCGTAGGAAGAGCTTTCGTCTGGACTGCGCCCCACATATTAGAATCAGTATTTATCAGGTGCATGAGGATTTGAATTATGTGCTGTTGTCCATGTTTGTAAAAGGAGACAGTCAGGACTTTAGAAAAGAAGTCATTGATTATCTGTTTTCGGACTATATATCAAGTGAAGAGATTTATTCTGTAAAAGAAGAAAAAAATGAATCAGAGGATGAAGGAAGAGCATTTTGGAAACAGTATATGGTCAATGAACCAAAGATACTTCCTGTTCCCGGATATGAAGCTACGGATAAGGAATATGATAAAGGGTTGGATTGTTCTCTTTCTACCGGCGAAATATATGAAAAGCTTTTGAAGGCAGCAAAGGAAATGGATGTTACAGTAAAAGATATTTTTACTACTGCATGGGCGATTCTGCTTTATCAGTTTTATAAGGAATCTGATCTGATGTTTGGACTGGCTGGTAATAATTCAAAACTTATGCCGATTCGCATTGCCATTGGAGATGAAACACCGATAGATAAACTGGTGCGCCAGATTCACGAAAAGGATCAGCTGGTGACACGTTATGATTCCAGACGTTATGGACGTCCTGTTCCGGCGTTTGATTACATTTTGAATATCAATGATTCTGAGTATCTGGAGCATGTGATCGAATCAACAGATAACAGCTGTTCTCAAAGAATCAAACTGACTACATTTCAGGATGTTTACTGGAATTTCAGTTTACAGGTACGCATTATAAACAAGAAAATCGCTTTGAATTGTGTTTACAATAAAAATGCATTTAGAGAAGAAGGAATTGGAGCTATCCTTGACAGCTATATGGACATTCTTGATAAGATCGGTGATGACACGAAGGGAAAGGTTAAATTTATGAAAGAACCTTTCTTTAAGGATATAACTGATATTGAAGAAAAAAAGGAAATCAGTGAGCTGCAGAAGCTTTTGGTATTAAGATCAATTCCGTTGTTTGAAGAGCTGCCGATGTCTGAGCTTAAGCGAATCGCAAGGAAAGCGGAGCAGGTGCATTGTTCAGAAGGCGACATCATTTGTTCACAGGGCGAAAAGGTCGACATTGTACCTTTTGTTATGCGTGGACATGTGGAAATATGCAAGACAGATGAAAATGGATATGTTAAACCAATCCTGCTTGTCGGCAAGAGAAAGCTTTTGACCGGTGAGTGGATGTTAGCAAATAAGGAATCTGATTTTACGATGATTGCAGAGTCAAATGATACGGAGCTGCTGATCTTTGATGTGTCTGTTATCGAAGCACTGCTTGGTAAATATCCGAGCATGAACCGAGAGCTGTTTCGAATAGAAAACGAGCGTTATCGTAAAATGGCAACTCTATGGGTAAAACGAGACTAAAAAAAATGCTTGCATTCAGAAAAAAAGTGTGTTAGCATTTAGTCAATTAAAAGAGAAAGGCTAAGAACAAGACTCTGATTCGAGGGAGCAACAGGAAGACGGCGTCATCGACTGAAAGCGCTGTTTGCAAAGACGATTCAAGGGAACACTTGGGAGCCGGTGATCTGAACAGAGTAAGATTGCACGTGATACGCGTTAAGTATATGAGTGGAAGCACAATGATGAGCTTCAATGCGGGTGGTACCGCGGATTTATCGTAAATTCGTCCCAGAATATCTATTCTGGGATTTTTTTATTGGACAGGATTACAAAGCAATGGCAGCGTAATTCTGTTTTTTTATTAAAAAAGGAGGATGAGGTTATGATGATTACAGGAATTACAAAAAAGAGTGTATTGGAAATCAGTGAATTATTGAATGAATCATTAGTTGGAAGTGTTGTTACTGTTAATGGTGCAGTGCATACGATCAGAAATATGGGCAATGTTGCATTTGTTATTTTGCGTAAACGTGAAGGTCTGTTACAATGTGTATATGAGGAAGGTAAAACTTCTTTTGCGCTGAGCGAACTGAAAGAGGGTGCAACGGTTGAATGTAAGGGAACCTTACAGAAATCAGAGAAGGCACCAAACGGAATCGAAATCACACTTGATACGCTCAGGATTCTTTCTACTCCGTATGAGCCGATGCCGATTCCGATTGCCAAATGGAAGATGGATACTAGTTTGGAAACGCTGCTAAACTTAAGACCGGTTTCGTTAAGAAATATCAGAGAGCGAGCAAAATTTAAAATTCAGGAAGGGATTGTTCGCGGATTTCGTGATTTCCTGCATCAGGAGGGATTTACAGAAATCAGAACACCGAAGATCACTGCAAAAGGTGCAGAGGGTGGCTCCAACATTTTCAAACTGGATTATTTTAATAAAAAAGCTGTCTTAGCACAAAGTCCTCAGTTCTATAAACAGACAATGGTCGGCGTCTATGATCGTGTGTTTGAAGCAGCACCGGTTTTCCGTGCAGAGAAACACAGCACGAGCCGTCATCTGAACGAATATACAAGCATGGATCTGGAGATGGGTTATATCGATGGATTTGAGGATATCATGGAAATGGAAACGAAGGTGCTTCAGTATATTTTAAAACTTTTGAAAGAAGAATATGCAAAAGAACTTGATATATTGAAGGTGGAACTTCCAAACGCAGATCAGATTCCGGCAGTGCGATTTGATGAAGCAAAACAAAAGGTGGCACTTAAGTATCAGAGAAAAATCCGTAATCCATATGATCTGGAACCAGAGGAAGAAGTATTGATCAGCCGTTATTTTAAAGAAGAGTGTGATGCGGACTTTGTATTTGTCACACATTATCCGTCAAAAAAACGTCCATTTTATGCAATGGATGACCCAGCTGACAAAACCTTTACATTAAGCTTTGATCTGCTCTTTAGGGGAATGGAGATCACAACAGGTGGTCAGAGAATCCATGACTATCAGGAAATTCTTAAGAAGATCGAGGAACGTGGTATGGAGACAGAGGGAATGGAACCATATCTGATGATATTTAAACATGGTATGCCGCCACACGGTGGACTTGGAATAGGACTGGAGCGACTGACCATGAAGCTGTTAAATGAAACGAATGTAAGAGAGACGACTTTATTCCCAAGAGACTTAAACCGTCTGGAACCGTAAATCAGACACAATACAGAAAGGAAGAACGATATGTCCAATATAATCAGTGATGAAACAATTGAGTACGTAGGAATCTTAGCAAAGCTGGATTTGTCAGGAGAAGAGAAGGAACAGGCAAAAGAGGATATGGGAAAGATGTTAGACTATATTGATCAGTTAAATGAACTGGACACGCAAGATGTGGAACCCATGTCACATGTATTTTCTGTTTCCAATGTATTTCGTGAAGATGTGGTCGTAAATGGTGATATGACTAAGGACATCTTAGCAAACGCACCAAAAAGCAAAGATAACAGCTTTGTGGTACCAAAAACAGTAGAATAGGAGGCAGGAACATGAGTATAAAGAATATGACAGCTGTTGAATTAGGCCTGCAGATTAAGAAAAAGCAGCTCAGAGTAGTCGATGTTGTAAAAGAATCGCTTGAAATCATGGAGCAGCTGGAACCAGAATATCATGCGATGCTTTTAATCAATGAAGAGGCAGCACTGAGAAGAGCAGAAGAAGTACAGGGAAAAATCGATCGCTTAGAGCTGACCGGACCATTGGCAGGCGTTCCCTGCGTGATCAAGGATAATATTTGTACAAAGGGGATGAAAACAACCTGTGCATCCAAAATTCTTGAGAATTTTGAGCCGGTATACTCTGCACAAGTAATCGAAAATCTTGAAAAAGCAGGTGTTATCATATTAGGAAAGGCAAATATGGATGAATTCGCAATGGGAAGTACCACCGAAACTTCTTATTTCGGAATTACCAAAAATCCTGTAAATAAAGAGTATGTTCCCGGTGGTTCATCAGGAGGAAGCTGTGCGGCAGTTGCATTATCAGAATGTGCATTTGCACTGGGATCTGATACAGGAGGATCGATCAGACAGCCTAGTGGGTTTTGTGGAGTCGTCGGTATCAAACCAACGTATGGAACAGTTTCAAGGTATGGTCTGATTGCATATGGTTCTTCACTCGATCAGATCGGCCCGATTGCAAGAGATGTAAAAGACTGTGCCACGATACTGGAAGCGATTGCATCTTATGATACAAAGGACAGTACTTCGATTGCACGTGATGACTATCACTTTACTGAAGCACTCAAAGAAGATGTGGCGGGAATGAAAATCGGTATACCAAAACAGTATTTAGAGTCTGGTATTGATCAAGAGGTTAAGGATGCAATCCTTGCAGCAGCACAGGTATACAAATCAATGGGTGCGAGTGTAGAGGAGTTTGATCTGGATCTGGTACAGTATGCAGTTCCAGCTTATTATGTCATAGCTTCTGCTGAGGCAAGTTCAAATCTGGAACGTTTTGACGGCGTAAAATATGGATTTCGTGCTAAGGAATATGAAGGGCTACATCCAATGTATAAAAAGACACGCTCCGAGGGATTTGGCAAAGAGGTAAAAAGGAGAATTATGCTTGGTTCTTTTGTTTTAAGCTCAGGATATTATGATGCATATTATTTAAAGGCGTTAAAAACAAAAGCACTCATTAAGAAAACATTTGATCAGGCATTTGCTCAGTATGATGTTATTCTTGGACCGTCAGCACCGACGACGGCACCAAAGATCGGAGACTCATTGGCGGATCCAATTAAGATGTATTTAGGCGATATTTATACAGTATCTGCTAATCTTGCAGGTATTCCGGGAATCTGTCTTCCATGCGGAAAGGATCATAATGGACTGCCGATCGGATTGCAGCTTATGGGAGACTGTTTTAAGGAGAAGACGATTATCCGTGCTGCGTATGCGTATGAGCAGCATCAGAAAGGGGAGGATTTAAAGTGAGCAGACAATATGAAACAGTGATCGGACTTGAAGTTCATGTAGAATTAGCAACCAAAACAAAAATTTTCTGTGGCTGTTCCACGGCATTTGGTGGTGCGCCGAATACACATACCTGTCCGGTTTGTACCGGTATGCCAGGGACCCTTCCTGTATTGAATAAACAAGTCGTTGAATATGCAATGGCTGTTGGACTTGCTACAAATTGCAGCATCACGCAGTATTGTAAATTTGACCGTAAGAATTATTTTTATCCGGATAATCCACAGAACTATCAGATCTCACAGCTTTATCTTCCAATTTGCAGAAATGGCTATGTCGAAATACAGACCGCGACAGGAAAAAAACAGGTTCGAATTCATGAAATTCATATGGAAGAGGATGCCGGAAAACTGATCCATGATGAGTGGGAGGACTGCTCTTTGGTAGACTACAACCGTTCAGGCGTACCTTTGATTGAGATCGTATCAGAGGCTGATATGCGTAGTGCAGATGAAGTCATCGCCTATCTGGAAAAACTGAGACTGATCATTCAGTATCTGGGTGCATCGGATTGTAAACTCCAAGAGGGATCTATGCGTGCTGACGTGAATCTTTCGATCCATGAACCTGGCACGCCATATGGTACAAGAACTGAAATGAAAAACCTGAATTCCTTTAAGGCAATCGCCAGAGCAATTGAGGGAGAGAAAAACAGACAGATCGAATTGTTAGAAGAAGGAAAAGAAGTCATCCAGGAAACCAGACGATGGGATGACAACAAGGAATACTCCTATGCGATGCGTTCAAAAGAAGATGCACAGGATTATCGTTACTTTCCGGAACCGGATCTGCCACCTATTATGATCAGTGATGAATGGTTGAAAGAGGTTAAGGAAAAACAGCCAGAATTACGTGATGAAAAGAGAATCAGATACGCAAAAGAATATGATATTCCGGAATATGATATAGATATTTTGACAGGATCTAAGCATTTGGCTGATTTGTTTGAGGAGACCGTGGCTCTTTGTGATCATCCGGAAAAGGTGTCAAACTGGCTGATGGTTGAAACTTTCCGTCTTCTAAAGGAAAACGAACAAGAGCCGGAGGATATCCGGTTTTCACCGAAGCATCTGGCGGATCTGATTAAATTGACAGAGAAGAATACCATCAATTCTACTGTTGCAAAAGAAATCTTTGAAATTATGTTTTCGGAAGATATTGATCCGGTTCAATATGTGAAGGAGCATGGACTTGCAACAGTCAGTGATGTAAATGAGTTGAAAACAGTTGTTCAAAAGATCATTGAAGAAAATCCGCAATCTGTTTTGGATTATCGAAATGGAAAAGAACGTGCAATTGGCTTTTTAGTTGGACAGACGATGAAGGCGATGAAAGGAAAAGCTGATCCGGGTATCGTGAACCAGCTTTTACTGGAGTTATTAAAGGGGTAATCTGCATGCATGAAGTAGAAGCAAAGGGGATTTTATCAGCGACAAATGGAATGAATATGTATCGTGGATGTCAGCATGGCTGCATCTACTGCGATGCGAGGAGTAAATGCTATCAGATCAATCATGAATTTGAAGATATTGAAGTGAAAAAAAATGCTCCTCAGCTGCTGGAATATGCCCTAAAAGGAAAACGAAGCAAATGCATGATAGGAACAGGCGGAATGACCGACCCGTACATGCCATTAGAAAAAGAGCTTGGACTGACTCGAAGTCTGCTTGAAATCATTGATCGTTATGAATTTGGTCTGGCTATTCAGACAAAATCCAATCTGATCTTACGCGATCTTGATTTACTTACGCATATTAATCAAAAGTCAAAATGCATTGTACAGATGACATTAACCACATATGATGATGAATTATGTAAAAAAATCGAACCCAATGTCTGTACGACCAAAGAGAGATTTGAGGTTTTGAAAATCATGAGAGACCATGGTATTCAAACGGTTGTCTGGCTTTCACCTTTTCTTCCCATGATCAACGATACGGAAGAAAATATACGTGGACTGCTTGATTATTGTATAGAAGCTAAGGTTTATGGAATTATCTGTTTTGGAATCGGTGTGACTCTGCGTGAGGGAGATCGTGAATATTTTTATCAGCATTTGGATATGAAATTTCCGGGTCTGAAGCAGAAATTTCATGAAAAATATGGGCTTGCTTATGAAATTAATAGTGATCACAATGACGAGCTGATGCGTATCATTCGTAACACCTGCAAAGAACATGGGATTGTCAGCAATCCACATCGTGTGTTTGATTATATGCATGAATATGAATCGCATGAGGCAGTCGAGCAGTTGACGCTGTTTTGACTCCTCACTTATTTTGTGAAAATCAGACAATTGCGAAACTCATAATTCTATGGGTTTAAATAAAAAAAGAAACCATTTTTGGTTTCTTTTTTACTTCAATTGTTTTTAGTTAAAAACAACAGGGGATGAGAGAATCGAACTCCCACTAAAGGTTTTGGAGACCCTTGTCATACCACTTGACCAATCCCCTAAATAAGTGGGTCAAATTTGACCCGCTTATTATTTATATCATAGTTGCAAATGCTTGTCAACCATGGAATTATCGAATGCGATATCTAAGGATTTTACAAGATAATCTAACTGCATGAAACTTTATTCAATAGGTAGATATTTGTCGAAAAACATATTATAATATGGAAGAGCACCGAGTGAATTGTTAAGGATGAAAGGGGAAAATAAAATGAGTATTAGTATGGTCTTATTATTAATTTTATGTGCACTGATGGTGATTAATCAGGTAATCGGAATTAGCAACGGATGGTATCGGGAAGGATTTTCACTGACAAAAATGGTATGTGGATTTCAAAAATATGGGATTATACTGATTGGGTATGCTGCGATTGCACTGATTGCGTTTTTCGGAGGAAAGGCTATTCCGCAGCTGGAATATCTGTCAGGACTTTTATTAGAGCCGATTGCCAGATATTTTTCAAAATTAGTAGGTCGTCTGACAAAGGTACTAGGTGATGACATCGAAGATGTGATCCAGCACAGAAGAGCAGTAAAGCATCAGAGAACACTTGCAAAAAATGCCAAATCAATGGCATCTGTAAATGTAAGGGAGGGTACCGTTCAGCTGATCAGCACAGTACCGTCAAAGGGTGTTGGATATGAGACTGTATCAGAGGAAGAAGAAAGTGACAATGCAGTACGCGAGGCAGCAAAAGTACTACAGTCGAAACGTTCTTCAAGATCAAAAAAGGAACTTAACTCACAGGCTGAGTAAGTCCCTTAATACTTACATAGATGGATCTTCATATTGAATTTTTTTGAGTCGCTGCTCGAATTCATGCAAGGGCAGCGGCTTATCAAATAGAAATCCCTGGGCATGGGTACAGTTGATTTGCTTTAGAAAATCTGCCTGCTCTACGGTTTCAACCCCCTCCATGATGACATCAATATTAAGTGCCCGCACCATACGCACGATGTTTGATAAAATCACCTTTTCTCTACTTGTAACAGTATCAGCATCAAGCAGTGACTTGTCGATTTTCAGGACATCCACAGGAGTGTCTGTGAGTAGTGAAAGAGAGGAATAGCCTGTTCCAAAGTCATCCATAGAGCATGATATTCCGTAGGATTTCAATATATCAATTGCATGTATGAGGACTTCACTGTCTTCCATTTCTGCACTTTCTGTAAATTCTATTTCAATGTAACGCGTAGGGATTCTGTGTTTTTTTACGATCTTTACAATCTTTTCAGCAAAACTGCTGTCAGCCAGATGAACTCTTGAAAAATTCACTGAAATCGGTACGACATCATAACCCTGATCCAGCCAGTTACGCAAATCCTTACATACCTTTTCCAATACAAAGAAATCAATGCTGCAAATAAATCCGTTTCGTTCAAAAATAGGAATAAACTCGATCGGTGCAAGGATTCGCTTTTCGGTTGACCAGCGAACGAGTGCCTCAGCTCCGCAGATACACAAGGAGTTCAGATCAATCTTAGGCTGATAATATACTAGAAATTCTTTATTATTTAAGGCATCATGCATTTTTGTTTCAATTTCACGCTCACGCAAAAACAGCTGTTGTACTTCATTATTATAGAATACGATGTCGGGTTTATTGCTTTGCCTCGAAAGAGCATAAGCAGCCATTGCGTATTCGATCGGAAGAGCAGGCGAAGTATCCGACTCTTTGATGTGATAGATTCCTATATTAAACAGTACCTTTTGACGAATTTCCTTTTGTCCATACGTCAGGTTGATTTCGAATTCTGAAAGTGTGTCAATAAACTGATCAACATAAGTATTTTGTATGAGAATTGCAAAACTGTCATTGATCAGGCGTGCAATTGTATGCTCCGTAGAAAATGATTCAACTAGTACTTTTAGATTATTTGCCATCTGATAAGAAATCCTGCTTCCAAAATCATGACCGTATTCCTGATGGATCATACGAAAACGAAACGCACTTAGACAAACAATGGAATACTTTGAAGCACGCTCATGATTGATCAGATCTGCAAGCGTCTGTGTAAATCCATTCAGATTGACCAGTCCGGTAAAATCATCATGGGTGAGTGCATATTTTGCTTTGTGCAGATATTTATAATGTCCTAAGTAGATCAGAAGAAAACGAGACAAATCAATCATATTCTGGATGTCAGTTTCTTCCCATATGACAGAAGGATCCATTTTCCAAAACTGCACGCTTACATCATCGGGTTTTTCAATCGAATAGAAATAGACATAGTCTGGTTCATTCAAAAGCAGGGTGTCATAACGTTTATAGGGAGTGATGTCCTGAAATTTGGATTCAGTATTATGATAAGCAACATGAATCTGACCAAGTTTCATATCATCTGCTAATAACATCAGACAATAGGGCAGTTTTGTGATATCCATCTGATAGTCAAATATTTTTTTGAGAAAATCAGAAGCAGTTTTACTGAGTACGTTCTCTTTTATCTGCTCTGATTTGTTTTTTGGTGTGTCTTTCATTTAAGCATTTATTCCTTTATATTTTTTTGATCAAAGATAATAGTGAACTGCTTTAATATGTTTAAGAACAATTCTTCCTGTACGGCAACTGTCCATACCGTAGAACGGCGCATGCCTTCTAATACGTATTTACTTAGTATGCCTTGCAGAGTAAAGAAATCTTTTAATCTGGCCTGCGCGATCAGGCGCTGTTCATCCGCATGTGTCCGAATCTGATTTCTAGAGTATACATATGGGTAATTTCGATCCATGAGGTTACCTGCCTGTGCCTCTTTGACAAAAGCAAGCAGCTTAGAATCGTAAACAGGAAGGGGAATGGTTTTTATGCCATTTTCACCTTCATAGATGCCGGTCAGAGACTCGCCTCTCTTTGATTCAAACCAAGGTAGATATCTGGCAAGTGCTAAAGCCTCATCACGATACTCGCGGACAATTGCTTCTTTTTGATTTCGTTCATGTTCATTCATAAAGAATCTCCCATTTTTATGCAAAAATTATGAAAAAGTACTACTATCATATTATAACAGAATATAATATAATACGTATATGAAAAAAGAAAAACTTTCTATTCAAAATTTAATTGAATATCTGATTTTGTTTGGGACGACTGTTTTGTTCTTATTATTATTTTCTTTTTGGACGACTCCATTGCTGCCTAAATGGTATGGATGTGATGCTTCTTTTTTTTCCATGGCAGGAAGAGGAATTCTAAATGGCTGGGTGCCATATCGGGACTTCTTTGATTTGAAAGGGCCTTATTTTTTCTTTCTACAGGCATTGGGACAGCTGATCTGTAAGGGAAGGACAGGTATCTTTCTTCTTCAAATTCCATTTTTATATGCTTCTGTTATCTTGATTTACCAGATCGCACAGCTGTATCTTTCAAAACTTAAAAGTGTATTTATCATCATACAGTTTTATTTCCTACATCTAACCATGATCTGGGGTGGAAATACATTAGAGGAATTTTGTCTTCCTCTTAGTCTGCTCTGCATGTATCTGGCGATGAAAAGGATCAAGGATCAGACTTTTAAACACATGCCTGTTACTTCATTTATATTTGGCTTATGCATGGGTATCATTGTGTTTTCTAAAATAACGGTTGCTTCTGTAATTGCAGGAATCATATTGGCATTTGCACTTCTTTATTTACTGGATCACGAGTGGAAGGAATTCTTCAAATTCTGTATTTATGTATTAGGCGGACTTGCGGTAGCCGCTTTGCCACTGATTATTTATTTTAGTCTGAATCATACATTGGGAGATATGTTTTATGCAGTATTTATGTTTGGCTTTAAGCGTTCTATTGATTTCGATGAATTATTTAATCTGTCATGGGAGCTGAAGCTTTCAGGCTGCATATTTGCATTTCTGGTTGCTTTATTATATAGGAAAGAACTGAAAAGAGAGCATCGTTTGATTTTGATGTTTAGTTCAGTGATCACTTATCTACTGCTGCATTTCGGGACACCGTTTGTATATTACTTTACGACAACCATTCCTGTACTTGTCATGGCGTTGGTTTTGTTTTTAAAGATCAATCAGCCTTTTATCATAAGCTTTAAAAAGCGACAACTGGTTTGTCTTATTGCTTTTTTTGCTATATTGGGATATTATGAAGATTCAAGTGTTAGCAGCATCAAGACAGCAATCTATGATCGGAATGATCCTTACTACGAGGAATATTACCAGAATGCGGTTAATCTGGCGATGTTGATCCCGGAGTGGGAACAGGGTGAGGTTTACTGCTACAATGTAGATATGATTTGGTTTGAGATTACCGGCATGCTGCCTGATTATAAGTACCCGGTCAATACACCCTTTTTTGCACAGCTAAGTCCTAAGATCAAAGAGGACTTGATTCAATATATGGAAAATACACCCCCAAAGTGGCTGCTCACGAGCAATCATGTTCATGAAGAACTTGATTTTATCGGAGAACAGATCGACCAGAGCTATCAGTTTGTTTATTCAAATGATTTGGGGACATTATATTTACGTGAGGAGTAGCATACCGGTTGGGCTTGAATAAGAGGAATGAAATGAAAAAGAAATGGAAACTTAAATTCACATATACTCAGATGATCGCGTTCGGATTTTTTATGCTCATCATGCTCGGAAGTCTGCTGTTATGTCTTCCTGTGGCATCAGCAAAGTCACAATGGACCCCCTTTTTAGATGCAATGTTTACTGCTACGTCAGCGACCTGCGTAACGGGGCTGGTCGTTTACGATACCTATACACACTGGTCTTTATTTGGTCAGATTATCATCATTATTTTGATACAGATCGGCGGAATCGGTTTTATGACAGTGATCACGATGTTTTCTTTGGTACTAAAGAGAAACATATCACTTCATGAGAGAAAGCTGATCATGCAGTCAGCAGGAGCCATTAATGTAGGTGGTATTGTAGCATTGGTTAAAAAAGTAGCGGCATTGACTTTTTTAATAGAAGGAACAGGAGCATGTCTGCTGGCAATCCGTTTTATTCCCGAGCGCGGAATAGCTGACGGAATCTATGCTGCAGTTTTTCATTCTATTTCTGCATTTTGTAATGCAGGCTTTGATCTGATGGGGAAATATGAAGAATTTTCTTCCCTCACGCGTTATCCGAGTGATCCTATTGTTAATTTGACCATTTGTGCACTGATTCTGATCGGAGGATTAGGCTTTAGTGTATGGAGTGATTTAGGCAAAAATAAATTACGCTGGAGTCGTTATCAGCTTCATACAAAGCTTGTACTAATGATGTCCGGAATCTTGCTTATCGGTGGAACCATTCTTTTCTTTATATTTGAATTTCATGCTACACAGGAGGGGATGAGCTTTTTGGAACGTTTGACAGCCTCTCTTTTTGAAGCAACGACTCCTAGAACAGCAGGGTTTAACACTACCGACATCAATGCATTATCAGAAAGTGGCAGCATTTTGACCATTGTTCTGATGTTTATCGGAGGAAATCCGGGATCTACAGCCGGAGGAATCAAGACGACTACCTTGTTGGTTTTGATTATGAGTATATCAGCCACATGCAGTCATTCACCGAATATAACAGTCTTCAAGAGAAAATTAGAAGACACGATCGCAAGACAGGCAGCTGCAATTGTTTCCATTTATATGATTGCTATTTTAGCTGCATCATTGGTGATCTGCGCGATTGAACCGATTAATCTAAGACAGGTATTGTTTGAGACAGTATCAGCAGCCGGTACGGTTGGGCTGACTACCGGCATTACACCGGGCTTATCGGCATTGTCAAAATGTATTATTATGTTTTTGATGTTTGGCGGACGTGTCGGAGGGTTGTCACTGGCGCTTGTTTTATCAGAAAAAAGAGTGCATGTTCCAATTGAACGTCCACTCGAAAAAATCATGATTGGATAGATTACGTTACAGAAAGGGGTTTAGTATGAAATCATTTTTAGTAATTGGTATGGGGAGTTTTGGAAAGAACCTTGCTACTAAGATGTATGAGCTGGGGAATGATGTGATGATCGTTGACCAGAACAGCGAAAGAATAGATGAGCTTTCTTCAGATTTTACAGATGCCTGTGTAGGTGACTGCCGAAAGGAACTTGTTTTAAAATCACTGGGAGTCAATAATTATGACGTCTGCTTTGTTACGATCGGAGAGAACTTTCAGTCTTCTTTAGAAATCACTTCACTGCTTAAGGAGATGGGGGCAAAAAGAGTTGTATCAAAGACAAACAGTGAGATACAAACTAAATTTTTGATTCGCAATGGTGCAGATGAGGTGATCAATCCTGAAAAAGAGATGGCGGAAAAACTTGCGATCCGATATAATGCTAATAAGATTTTTGATTTTATCGAGCTGACACCAGAGTTTTCAATATTTGAAATACCGGTATATGATCACTGGGTTGGCAAGAGTATCGCTTCCCTCAATATTAGAAATAAATATGGGATTACAATTCTTGCAATCAAAGATAACAATGAATTATTTCCACTTCCGCCGGCAGATTATGTATTCAATGAAAATGAGCACATTGTCGTGGTTGGAAAAGTCGACGTAGTTACGAAACTGACATCTAAAATGTGACAGCAGATGTAAGAATAAAGCACAAAGGAAAAAGAGGAGGAAGAGTTAATGGCAGCTTTTCAATTTAGGAAAAACACCAATGAGTTTGGTGACAACAAACGCGGAATTGCCGGATTGCTTAACGTTTTTAAGATCATTTTTTTACTGATCATTGCAGTGGTTTTAGTGAGCGGTTCATTTTATTCCATAGCAGAGGAGGAACAGGCCGTTGTATGTACATTTGGACAGGCAAAAGCAGTAACGGAGCCTGGTCTGCATTTTAAGATTCCGATCATTCAGACGGTACAAAAGGTCAATACGACCATTCAGGGTTTTGCAATCGGCTATACAAGTGATTATGACCAGAATTATGATGGTGCATCAGGTGAGGATGCTGCAGTCATGATCACCTCAGATTATAATTTTATTAAAATTGATTTTTATGCAGAATATCGAATCTCTGATCCGGTCAAGGCATTATATGCATCAGAGGATCCGGTACAGATTTTAAACAATGTTGCACAAAATTGCATCAGAACGACCATTGGTTCTTATAAAGTGGATTCAGTTCTGACAACAGGAAAAAATGAAATTCAGTCAAATATCAAACAGATGATTTTAACAAAACTTGAGGATTTAGATATTGGTATTCAGTTAGTAAACATTACGATTCAGGATGCAGAGCCACCTACAGCAGAGGTTGTTACGGCGTTTAAATCTGTTGAAACAGCAAAGCAGGGAAAAGAAACAGCACTGAACAATGCCAATAAATATAGAAATGAGCAGATCCCGGGTGCAGAAGCGCAGGCAGATAAGATCTTACAGGATGCAGAGGCACAAAAACAGGATCGTATCAATGAGGCAATCGGTCAGGTAGCACGTTTTAACGCGATGTATGATGAATATACCAAATACCCTATGATCACAAAGCAGAGAATGTTTTATGAGACCATGGAGGAAATCCTTCCGGGTATGAAGGTTATTATACAGGGAAGTGACGGAAATACTGTGCAGGAAATCCTTCCACTTGAATCATTTACCGGAAATGGAGGTAATCAATAATGGATACAGAAAGATTTGGTTCTGACGGAACACCTAAATATGAATCTAAAAATAAAAAGAGCAACGGCTGGATTGGATGGGCAATCGCACTGGTTGTGTTGATGATCGGACTTTCAAGCATTGTAGTCTGCGCAGAGAATAATTATAAATTAGTACGTAGATTTGGTAAGGTAGAAAGAGTTGTAACAAATGCAGGGTTATCCTTTAAGATTCCTTTTATTGAGTCAGTTGATACGATTCCTAAAGAAATACTGATCTATGACCTGCCGGCATCGGATGTTATTACTTCGGATAAAAAGACAATGATCATTGACAGCTATGTACTTTGGAGAGTTACAGATCCGCTTAAATTTGCACAAACATTAAGTTTTTCAGTTACAAATGCAGAAAACCGTATTGATACATGGGTATACAATGCTATGAAAAATACGATTTCAAATATGACGCAGGATGAAGTTATCAAGAGCCGTGATGGAAAGATGACCATTACAGTCACAGAAGATGAGACAATTGGTGCTAATGATTTGGTACTGGAGGAAGAAAAAGAAAAGGTTGTCGAAATCAAATCCCTTAAGGATGAAATCATGGAGCAGGTTGGAAATGATTATGAGCAGTATGGTATTGTATTGATGTCAGTGGATGTTAAGAAGTTAGATCTTCCGGCAGACAACCAGCAGGCTGTTTATAACCGTATGATTTCTGAGCGTGAAAATATTGCTGCACAGTATACTGCCGAGGGTGAGTCGGAAGCAAGAATGATTCAGAATACAACAGATAAAGAAGTTTCAATTATGCTTTCAGAGGCTGAAGCAAAGGCAGAAAGTACCATTGCTGAGGGTGAAGCTGAATACATGAATCTGTTATCAGAGGCATATAATGATGCAAGCAAGAGTGAATTTTATACATTTGTACGTTCTCTTGATGCTGCAAAAGCCAGTATGAAAGGCAACAATAAAACTTTGATTCTGCCGGCTGATTCTCCGGTAGCAGAAGTATTTATGGGAACGGGAAATGCAAAAACAGCGGTAAGCGTTCCTGTTACACCAAGAGTTGAGGAAAATGAGAAAGAAGGAAACGAGTAATGATTTCAGATAAAATGGTTGATTTAGTAAAGAACGGATCTGCTATCCGCGCAATGTTTGAGGATGGACAGAAAATGGCAGCAATTTATGGAGCTGAAAATGTATATGATTTCAGTCTGGGAAATCCGAATGTGGCGCCTCCGGAAGCTGTAAATCAGACAATTATAGATATCGTTGAGAAAAATGAAAAACGATTACATGCTTATATGAGCAACGCAGGTTTTGAGGATGTCAGAGATCAAGTAAGCAAGTCTCTCAACCGTAGATTTGATACACATTTTGAGGCAGAGAATATCATTATGACAGTTGGTGCAGCAGGAGGTCTGAATGTTGTATTTCGTGCGCTGCTGAATCCAGATGATGAGGTGCTGACCTTTGCTCCCTATTTTGGCGAGTATAGAAGCTATGTAGCTAATTATAACGGGAAACTGATCGCAATCGAACCAGACACGACGACTTTTCAGCCGGATCTTAAGAAGTTTGAACAGGCAATCACCGCAAAGACGAAGGCGGTGCTGATCAATACACCTAATAATCCTACCGGTGTTGTGTATAGCGAAGAAACAATCAAGAGCCTTGCAAAGATCATGGAAGAAAAGCAGAAAGAATTCCATACACATATTTATCTGATTTCTGATGAACCATACAGAGAGCTAGCTTATGATGGGGTTTTCGTACCATATCTGACGAAGTATTATCAAAATACAATTGTGGATTATTCGTTCAGTAAATCCTTATCTCTTCCGGGAGAACGTATCGGATATCTGGTGATCCCAAAAGAAATTGATGATTACGAAATGGTACTTGGTGCATGCAATGTGGCAAACCGCATTTTGGGATATGTCAATGCACCGTCTTTGATGCAGCTTGTTGTAGGTGCATGCATCGATGAACAGACAGATGTTGCTTATTATGACCGCAATCGTGAACTGATCTACCGTGAACTGATTAATATGGGTTATGAGTGTATCAAGCCTCAGGGTGCATTTTATCTGTTCATTAAGTCTCCGATTGAGGATGATAAGGAATTCTGCAAGATGGCAAAGAACTATCATCTGCTGATTGTGCCGGGGTCAAATTTCGGATGTCCTGGATTTATCCGTCTGGCATATTGTGTTTCTTATGAGACAATCGTAAATTCGCTTCCTAAGTTTAAAGAGTTGGCTCAGGAAGTCGGAATTAGTAAATAGACTGATAGACTGATGAAAAGTGAGGAATGATTATGAATTGGGAAGAAAACGTACGGCGTGTCGATCCATATGTGCCAGGAGAACAGCCTACCCGAACAGATTTGATCAAACTGAATACCAATGAGTCACCGTATCCACCGACACCTTTAGTAGAACAGGCAAAAAGCGGAATTGATGTAGCTCATATGCGTCTGTATCCTAACTGTACAGCGCAGCCACTGGTAGAGGAGCTTGCAAACTACTATCATTTGAAAGAGGATGAGGTTTTTGTCGGTGTCGGGTCAGATGATGTACTGGCGATTGCATTTCAGACATTTTTTAATGGGGAAAGACCGGTTCTGTTTCCAGACGTTACGTATTCCTTTTATGATGTGTGGTGCGACTTATACCGCATTCCTTATAAAAGGATTCCACTTGATGAGAGCTTACGGATCCGCCCACAGGATTATGAGATGCCAAATGGCGGAATTGTTCTTGCAAATCCCAATGCCCCGACAGGCATAGCAGAATCTGTGGATTTTATTGAGCAGTTTTTGATCAAAAATCCGAATGTTGTTGTAATCGTTGATGAAGCGTATGTAGATTTTGGCGCAGTCAGTGTACTTCCATTGATTCATAAATATGATAATCTGCTGGTGGTTCAGACGTTTTCTAAATCAAGATCTATGGCAGGTATGAGAATCGGATATGCGATGGGTAATCAAAAACTGATCCGCTATATGAATGATGTGAAGTTTGCAACCAATTCTTATACCATGAACAGTCCGTCTATGTATTATGGTGTATTAGCTGTCAAAGATGAAGATTATTTTAGATCTACACTTGCCAAAATCGTAGCGACGAGAGAACGTATGAAGGTAGAATTTAAAAAGTTAGGATTTGAAATGACGGACTCGATGACAAACTTCCTGTTTGTGAAACATAAGGAAAAATCGGCAAAAGATCTTTTTACATATCTAAAGGAAAAAGGGATTTTTGTCCGCTATTTTAGTAAACCAAGAGTCGATCAGTACCTGCGTATTACCATTGGTACCGATGAACAGATGGATTGTCTTGTAGAAACATTACGTGCATATCTGAATTAAAAAGATGGAGGATTTATGTTAAAAGATTATTTATGGGTGTTTTTTATTTCGATGGTACCGTTGATTGAACTGCGTGGAGCAATTCCGGTAGGTGTTGCACTAGACCTTCCACTTATTCCGACATATATCATAGCAGTCATCGGAAATATGCTTCCGGTACCGATTATATATTTGTTTGCGAGAAAGGTACTCGAATGGGGTGCTGATAAACCGATCATTGGAAAATTCTTTACATTTTTCCTGCAAAAGGGTGAAAAGGGTGGAAAGAAGCTGCAGGAGAAGGCAGGAAGAGGTCTTTTTGTGGCGTTACTGCTGTTTGTTGGGATTCCGTTACCTGGAACAGGCGCATGGACAGGAACGCTTGCGGCAAGTCTGTTAGATATGGATTTTAAGTCCAGTGTACTGGCAGTTATGCTCGGTGTTTTATTGGCCGGTATCATTATGGGGCTTGCAAGCTCAGGGGTATTTGGAGCGATTGGAGCATTATTTTAAGGAGTCTGTATGTCAGAAGTATATGTTGATTTTGCACAGGTATATGATACCTTTATGGATGAAACACCGTATGAAGAATGGTGTGATTATTTGATGGAGCTGATTCAGACATATGGTATTTCCAGACCGGCTGCTTTGCAGTCGGTTTCTTCACAGTCTGACGCTTCAATATCTAACTCAGCTGATGTAAATGAGGAGCAGCATATCGTACTTGACTTGGGATGTGGAACAGGGACGCTGACAGAGTTAATGGCATCAAAGGGATATGATATGATCGGTATCGACTGTTCGCCACAAATGTTACGTCTTGCAAAAGAAAAATCGATTGCAGCAGAACACAAAACCTTGTATCTGTTGCAGGATATGCGTGAGATGGAGCTGTATGGAACAATAGGAACTGTCATCAGTGTATGTGATTCGCTGAATTATCTGCTGACAGAAGAGGATCTGATTCGGACTTTTCGTCTGGTCAATAATTATTTGTATCCAAATGGGATTTTTATCTTTGATTTCAATACAGTTTATAAATATGAGCAGGTGATTGGGGATACTACAATAGCTGAAAATAGAGAGGCTTGCAGCTTTATCTGGGAAAATTATTATGATGAGGAATCACAGATCAATGAATATGATGTAACAGTTTTTGTGAGAGAGAATGAAGATCTTTACCGACGCTTTGAAGAAATCCATATGCAAAGAGGCTATACCATCGAGCAGATGGAACATTGTCTGGAGCAGGCAGGCCTTAAGTTTGTGATGAGTATGGACGCTGACTCACACGGTCAAATTACAGAGCAAAGCGAACGAATCTATGTGATAGCAAGGGAGAACGGAAAGCAAAATGGATGATTATATAGTAAGAGCTACTGCAGCAAATCATCAAATCAGAGCATTTGCTGCTACGACGAGAAATCTGGTCGAGGAAGCAAGAACCAGGCATGACTCAAGCCCAGTTGTAACAGCAGCCCTTGGCAGATTGCTAACAGCAGGTGCCATGATGGGCAGCATGATGAAGGGTGAAAAGGACATGTTGACTTTGCAGGTCAACGGAGGCGGTCCGATGAAGGGAATGACAGTTACAGCGGATTCTAAAGCCAATGTCAAAGGCTATGCCATTGAACCTGTCGTTATGATCCCGGCAAACAGCAAGGGAAAGCTGGATGTGGCCGGAGCAGTTGGAGTAGGCTTTTTAAATGTCATCAAGGACATGGGAATGAAAGAACCATATAGTGGGCAGACTATGTTGCAGACGAGTGAAATCGCAGAAGACTTGACTTATTATTTTGCAACTTCAGAGCAGGTACCGTCATCTGTCGGACTGGGTGTTCTGATGGAAAAAAATAATGTGGTGAAGCAGGCAGGTGGATTTATCATTCAGCTCATGCCATTTGCAGAAGAATCAGTGATTGCAAGTCTTGAGGACAAGCTTAAACATGTAAATTCTGTTACAACGATGTTAGACCAGGGAATGAACCCAGAGCAGATCCTTTCTTATCTGTTAGGAGATCTGGGACTTGAAATACTCGATACGATCCCGACAAGATTTTATTGCAACTGTTCTAAGAAACGGGTTGAAAAGGCGATTATCAGCATTGGAGAAAAGGACATCAAGGAGATGATCGCGGATGGTAAGGAAATAGAAGTGAAGTGTCATTTTTGTTATACAGCATATCAGTTTACAGTCGATGAATTGAAACACATGTTAAAGGGGTGATCATATGCAAGATGGGTTTTTGAAAGTCGCAGCCGTTACACCAAAAATCAAAGTGGCTGATCCTGTATATAATGGAACAGTCATTCGAGAAGCCATGACACGTGCAGCCGGTGAAGGTGCAAAGGTCATTGTATTTCCGGAATTATGTGTGACAGGATATACCTGCCATGATCTTTTCTTTCAGGATATTCTGCTTGTGGCAGCAAAAAAGGAACTTAAGCGGATTATCGCAGCTTCTGTAGGAATGGATGCATTGGTATTTGTTGGCCTTCCGTTTGAAAAGCATGGAAAATTATATAATGTGGCTGCTGCTATCTTTGAGGGAAAACTGCTTGCGCTCATTCCAAAGATCAGTATTCCAAACTATTGCGAATTTTATGAAGCACGTCATTTTACAAAAGGAAACAGGAAGCCTGAGCTGATAGAATTTGACGGGTATGAGGTTTCATTCGGAACAGATGTGTTATTAGAGACAGAGTCTTTAAAGGGATTGAGCATAGCTGCAGAGATCTGTGAGGACCTTTGGACTGCCTGTCCGCCGAGTACGTCTCATGCACTGGCAGGAGCGACACTAATCGTAAATCTGTCTGCAAGTAATGAGACGATCGGGAAGGAACAGTATCGTAGAGATCTTGTAAAAGCAGCATCTGCGCGTCTGTTTTGCGCATATATCTATGCAAGTGCCGGGGATGGGGAGTCTACACAGGATGTTGTTTTCAGTGGTCATAATCTGATTGCAGAAAATGGTGTATTATTAACAGAAAGTGCATGTTTTCAAAATGAGACCATCTATGCGGACATCGACTATTCACGCCTGCTGATCGAGAGAAGAAGAACAACGACCTTTGAATTACAGGGAAGAGAACAGTATCAGATTATTAAATTTGAAATGGGTAAGAGTACCTGCAGACTGGAACGTACCTTTAACAGTCGTCCATTTGTACCTTCTGATGAGAGGCTGCGACTGGAACGTTGTAATATGATTTTAAATATTCAGTCAAAAGGACTCTATAAAAGATATGACAAAACAGGCCTAAAAGTAGCAGTTATCGGACTTTCGGGTGGTCTTGATTCTACGCTTGCACTGCTTGTAACAGTACGTGCATTTGATGCACTTTCCTTGCCAAGAAAAGGAATTATTGCTGTGACCATGCCTTGCTTTGGAACAACCGATCGTACTTATCAGAATGCATGCCAGCTGGCAAAGGGACTTTCCATTACCTTACGTGAGATCAATTTAAAAGAAAGTGTATTAAAGCATTTTGAGGATATCGGTCATGATCCACAAAATCATAATGTAGTTTATGAAAATGGACAGGCAAGAGAACGAACACAGATCCTCATGGATATCGCGAATGAAGAGGGTGGTCTGGTCATCGGAACAGGAGATATGTCAGAGCTGGCACTCGGATATGCAACCTATAATGGAGATCATATGTCTATGTATGCCGTGAATGTCGGTGTACCCAAAACACTGGTACGTCATCTGGTCAAATATTATGCAGAAACACTGGATGATAAAGCTTTAGAGAATGTGCTGCTTGACATTCTGGATACTCCGGTCAGTCCTGAGCTTCTGCCTCCTACTAATGGAGTTATTTCTCAGAAGACAGAAGAATTGGTAGGACCGTATGAATTGCATGATTTCTTTTTGTATTATATGCTTCGTTTCGGCTATTCACCCAGAAAGATCTATCGGATCGCGCAGATGGCATTTCAAGGTGAATATGACAATGAGGAAATTCTTAAATGGTTACGTAATTTTACCAGAAGATTCTTTTCACAGCAGTTTAAACGCTCTTGCATGCCAGATGGTCCTAAGGTAGGAACCGTTGCGTTGTCTCCACGTGGTGACTTACGGATGCCTTCTGATGCTGAGCAGAGGATCTGGATGGATCAGATCGAGGATCTCACGGTATAGCTGGTCTGGCTTTATCCAGCGCCTGACCGATGGCGTCTATCAACAGAATGGATGTGTACTTATTTTCGTCCAAATAGGAAATAGAATCTATGGACTGTTGTTTGTAGATTTGTGCAGTTAACTCATCAAAGGTAGGCTGGATCAGTGGATAAATCGCAGCAACTGCTTCATTCAGATTTACGAGGCGGATAGAATTGATATGATCTTTATCCACTACGACTTCAATGTCAACAGCTGCATTATTTAGCATGATCGAGGTGGTATAAACACCAGGTACATAGGTGCCTGGATTTTTCTGATCTGCATTTGCTGTTTCATTCATTGTGGAGGTGCCGGAACCCTCAATCGGTGCAGTGCTATCAGGGGTGAACATGAAAATCAGCAGAAGAATGAGCAGAATCCCCAATGTGATGAAGATACCTGTATAAATGAGTTCTTTGGAATGAAGGACGATGATTTTGGTTTTTGATTGCAAATCGGAACCTCCAATTAGTTATTCATATATTTAATCATATAATGAAACAGTGATTTATATGCTGACTTTTTGAATAATCAAAGTGTCGTTTGTTGACAAAATAAATGTCGGCTGATATTATGAAAAAAGGACAAAGGCGTTCTCTATGGGGTGATAAAGTTATCACCCTTTTGGGAGCGCTGATTTTATTATAGAGTGAATTGAGAAAAGGAGTGAAACTATGAGCAGATATACAAGAAAAGATGTACTTCAGTTAGTCGAGGACGAGGATGTAGAATTTATCCGTTTACAATTTACTGATATTTTCGGTAATTTAAAAAATGTGGCTATTACATCAAGCCAGCTCGAAAAGGCTTTGGACAATAAAGTTATGTTTGACGGCTCTTCGATAGAGGGATTTGTCAGAATAGAGGAATCAGACATGTATCTTTATCCGGATTATGATACCTTTTGCATTTTCCCATGGAGACCTCAGCAGGGAAAGGTAGCAAGGCTGATATGTGATGTGTATTGTCCGGATGGGACACCATTCAAAGGTGATCCAAGACATATCCTTAAAAATGAGATTAGTAAGGCAGCAGAGCTTGGCTATACATTTGATGTTGGACCAGAGTGTGAGTTTTTCCTGTTCCATACAGATGAGAATGGACTTCCTACGACATTAAGCCATGAAAAAGCAGGATATTTTGATCTGGGTCCTGTTGATCTGGGAGAGAATGCCAGACGCGATATGGTGCTGACGCTTGAGGATATGGGCTTTGAAATAGAGGCATCTCATCATGAGGTAGCTCCGGCACAGCATGAAATTGATTTTCGTTATGATGAAGCACTTGTAACGGCTGATAATATCATGACATTTAAGCTGACAGTCAAGACGATAGCAAAACGTCACGGATTACATGCAACTTTTATGCCAAAGCCTAAATTTGCCATCAATGGTTCAGGTATGCACACAAATATGTCTCTTGAAAAGGACGGCAAGAATGCATTTTATGATCCAAACGGAAAATTCGAACTGAGCCAGGATGCTTATTATTTTATAGGCGGATTGATGAAACATATGCCGGGAATGGCAGCTATCACAAATCCAATCGTTAATTCTTATAAGAGACTTGTAGCAGGCTATGAGGCCCCGGTTTACATTGCGTGGAGCGCTGAAAACCGTAGTCCGCTGATCCGCATTCCGGCTTCAAGAGGAGAAGGTACCAGGATCGAACTTCGTTGTCCTGACCCATCTTGCAACCCATATCTGGCATTGGCTGTATGCTTAGCAGCAGGAATGGACGGAATTAAAAATAAGATTGATCCAGGTGAAAGTGTTGATCTGAATATTTTCAATATGACAGATGAAGAGCGTAAGGCGATGAATATCGATTCTCTTCCGGTAACCTTATATGATGCAGTTAAAGAATTAGAGAAGGATGAGCTGATGCGCTCTGTACTTGGTGAGCATATTTATCATAAGTATATTGATGCGAAGCTCAGAGAATGGAATGAATATCGTACACAGGTTACACAATGGGAAATAGATGAATATCTGCACAGAATGTAGGCATTTCCTGATTAAAATATACACGTAAAGTCAGGAGGTGATGTAGGTGTGAATGTAAATATAATAGTTGTATTTCCTAAATTAGAGGATGCACAAAATATAAGGAATTTTCTTGTAAAAAGTGGTTTCTCTGTAGTAGCAGTCTGTAATACCGGCTCTCAGGTTCTGCAATATGCAGATGGCATGGAGGATGGGATTGTAGTAAGTGGATATAAATATTCAGATATGATGTATTCGGAATTACATGAATATTTACCGTCACATATTGAAATGCTGTTAGTAGCGTCGCAGCATTTACTACAGAACTGTATGGATAATGATATTGTATGTGTCGCAATGCCAATCAAGGCATATGACCTTGTTAATACAGTATCTATGATGGTACAGACCATCTCACGCAGGCGGAAAAAGCTGAAACAAAAGCCGTCAGCAAGAAGCTCAGAGGAGAGAAAAATTATTGAATCAGCAAAAAATCTTCTGATATCCAGAAATAATATGACAGAAGAGGAATCGCACCGGTATCTGCAAAAATGCAGTATGGATACCGGAACCAATATGTTAGAAACAGCACAGATGGTGCTTGCGCTGATGCAGTAGCAATGGAGGATTATAAATGAAGTTTACTAAAATGCATGGATGTGGAAATGATTATGTTTATGTAGAGAGTTTTACGCAAAAGGTTCCAAACAGAAGTGATGTGGTCAGGTTTTTAAGCGACAGGAATTTTGGAATAGGCGGAGATGGTGTGATTTTTATTAATCCGTCTGATCAGGCAGACTGCGAAATGGAAATGTACAATGCGGATGGTTCTCGTTCTGAAATGTGTGGAAATGGAATCCGTTGTGTTGCAAAATTTGTTTATGACCATGGATTTGTACATGATACGCAGATCAGTATCATTTCTATGGGAAAGATCAAATATCTGACTCTTTATCTGACAGATGAGAAGGTACCTGGTGAAGGACAAGATGGTAAGGTCGTGGAAACTGTAATGGTAGATATGGGCGAACCGGAAATCCAGGCAGAGCGTGTACCTGTCATCTCTAAAAATGAACAGGCAATTGATGAAGCGATTGAAGTAGATGGAAAGGCTTATCAGATGACCTGTGTTTCCATGGGAAATCCGCATGCAGTTGTTTTTGTGGATGATGTGGCAGGGATGGATCTTTTAAAGGTGGGTCCTTCGTTTGAGCATCATCGAGTATTTCCGAACAGAGTTAATACAGAGTTTGCGCGTATTATTGATAAAAAGACGATTGAAATGCGTGTATGGGAGCGTGGAACGGGTGAGACCTTGGCCTGCGGTACGGGAGCATGTGCGACTGCTGTGGCAGCAATCTTAAATGGACTGACAGAGACCGAAGTAACACTTAAGCTGCGAGGCGGAAACCTATTAATCTCATGGGACAGAATACAGAATAAGGTATTTATGACCGGCGAAGCAGTTACTGTCTTTGAGGGAGAAATACATATTTAAAAATATAACAGAAGATGGAGTGAAAGAGATGTTTACATTAAATGAAAATTATTTAAAGCTTCCGGGAAGCTATTTGTTTTCCACAGTAGGAAGAAAAGCACGTGAGTTTTCAGCTGAAAATCCTGATAAAAAAGTAATTTCACTGGGAATCGGTGATGTGACCCAGCCATTGGCACCGGCTATCATCGAAGCACTTCACAGTGCTGTTGATGAGATGGCATGCAAGGAGACTTTTCATGGATATGCACCGGATCTGGGCTATGAATTTTTAAGAAATGCAATTGCTGAACATGATTATAAAGCTCGTGGATGTCAGATCGCAGCAGATGAAATCTTCATTTCAGATGGAGCAAAATGTGATTCCGGTAATATCCAGGAGATATTTGGTGCAGACAATAAAATAGCAGTATGTGATCCGGTTTATCCGGTTTATGTAGATACCAATGTCATGGCAGGCAGAACAGGTACCTATGATCCTAAGAGTGAGACATGGAGTGATGTGATCTATATGCCATGCACAAAGGAAAATCAGTTTGCTCCGGAGCTTCCGAAAAAAACACCTGATATCATATATCTGTGCTTTCCTAATAATCCTACAGGTGCTACGATCAATAAAGAGCAGCTACAAAAATGGGTTGACTATGCAAATAAAGTGGGTGCAGTTATCATTTATGATGCAGCTTATGAAGCTTATATCAGTGAACAGGATGTGCCGCACACCATTTTTGAATGTGAGGGAGCCAGAACCTGTGCAATAGAGCTTAAATCATTTTCAAAAAATGCTGGTTTTACAGGAACGCGACTTGGATATACTGTTATTCCTAAGGAATTAAAATCAGGTGATGTGATGTTACATTCTTTATGGGCAAGACGTCACGGAACGAAATATAATGGTGCACCATATATTGTCCAAAAAGCAGGTGAAGCTGTTTACTCAGATGCAGGAAAGGCACAGCTTAAAGAACAGGTTGCTTATTATATGAAGAATGCATCTTATATTCTGAATGGCTTAAAAGAAGCAGGGTATTCCGTTTCAGGTGGTGTGAATGCTCCTTATATCTGGCTTGAAACACCAAACAAAATGACTTCGTGGGAATTCTTTGATTTATTATTAGAACAGGCTAATGTAGTAGGAACACCGGGATCTGGATTTGGACCGAGTGGTGAAGGATACTTTAGACTGACTGCATTCGGAAGCTATGAGAATACGATTGCGGCAGTGGATAGGATTAAGAAGTTGGGGTTGTAGAGAGAGAGAGTGTGTGTTGGCCGGCTCTATAGAAAGAAGGATCAATTTGCTGACATTTGCAGCGATTTTGTGAACTAACTCCTAACTGCGACTATGCAATTGAAGCTTTGCTTCAATTGTGAGTCTGCGTAAGGAGTGGATTTCACGAAATCTAGGGGCGCAAATCATTGTCAGCGAATTGATCCTTCTTTCTATAGAGCCGGCCCTTTCACTTTGTTGGGGGGGGGAAGAGCGAGGACAAGGGCGAGGACAAGGACGAGGACGGAGATGTTTTAGGGGTGTGGGTTTTGCTTTGCCTGCACTAAGAGAGTGGAGTTTGGTGTAGCAAATGTTTGCAACTCAACTCCATTATCCTCTTGTCAATCCCAAAACCCTACAGGCACCTGACCCCATCCAAAACCACCCTCTTCACAATTTTTTTAGCGGGGTGGAGAGAAAGTCTGGGACTTTCTCTCCGGGGCGTATATCATGCGATATACTTGTACCAAATAAGGGATAAATGGTATATAGAAACGCTAATGCGTAACTACCTTTTAGTAATGATGCGAATGCTTATTCTACATCCTGCAGAGCATCGTAACCTTCTTCGCCTGTACGAACTTTAATGACGTTTTCAATGTTGTAGATAAAGATCTTACCATCTCCGATGTGTCCTGTATAAAGAACCTTCTTGGCTGTATCGATCACTGTCTTAACAGGAACCTTGCAGACAACGATTTCAACCTGTACTTTAGGAAGAAGACTGCTTTCGATTTCAGCACCACGATAGAATTCCGGTTTTCCTTTTTGTATTCCATATCCAAGAACATGTGTAACAGTCATACCTGTGATACCGATTCTGCTCATTGCAGTCTTTAAAGCATCGAAGCGGCTTTGCTTACAAATGATTTCAACCTTGGTAAATCTAAGTCCTGATTCATCACTGGCAACTGGTGGTGCAGCTTTGACCTGAACAGGAAGCGCTTCATCAACAGGTACATTACCTGTAACCTCAGCAGCCAAAGGCTCGTCCACATAGATTTCTTCTACACTTGCTGTAAAGTCAGCATATGCACTTACAAGACCATGCTCTGTAATATCAAGTCCAAGAACCTCTTCTTCAACAGAAGCACGTAAGCCCATTGTCTTTTTAATAATGGTAAATGTAATGATCATGGTAACAGTTACCCATGCTGCAATAGCAAGAACACCGATTAACTGAATTACAAATTGTCCCCATTGTCCGGTAGTAAACAGACCATTTTCTCTTGCGAATAATCCGACAGCAAGTGTTCCAAATGCACCACAGAGGCAGTGAACACCGATTGCACCAACAGGATCATCAATCTTACATACTTTTTCAATGAATTCAATACCAAACACAACTACGAAACCAGCAATAATACCAATGATAGTAGCGGCCCATGGATCTACGACTGAACATCCTGCTGTGATTGCGACAAGACCTGCCAAAGAACCATTTAAGGTCATAGAAACATCAGGTTTTTTGTATTTAATCCAGGTAATGATCATAGCGGTTACGGTAGATGCTGCAGCTGCAATATTTGTTGTCATAAATACGTTTGATACATCTAAAGCGTTTTCAATACTTGATAAACCATAGCTTGATGCAGGGTTAAATCCGAACCATCCAAACCAGAGAATCATAACACCTAAAGCACCAAGTGTAAGGCTGTGTCCCGGAATAGCACGAGGCTTTCCGTTTTTATCAAATTTACCGATTCTAGGTCCAAGAATTTTAGCACCAATCAATGCTGCGATACCACCACACATATGAACAAGTGCAGAACCTGCATAATCGACAAATCCGGTTGCTCCACCGATGGAAAGTGATGAGAGCCAGCCACCGCCCCATACCCAGTGGGCAGAGATCGGGTAAACAACTGCACTGATTACAACACTATATACCAGATAAGCGCTGAATTTTGTACGTTCAGCCATTGCACCTGAAACGATGGTCGCTGCTGTTGCACAGAATACTGTGTTAAATGCTACATAAGCCCAAAGTGGAATTGTACCTGTGTCATAAGTACCGCGGATGAAAAAATCAATTCCACCCCAAAATCCGTTTTTAGATCCTGCCAGAATACCGAAACCGATCAGATAAAATACGACCGATCCAAATGCGAAGTCCATCAGGTTTTTCATAATGATGTTACCGGCATTTTTTGCTCTTGTGAAACCTGTTTCAACCATTGCGAAGCCAGCCTGCATAAAGAAGACAAGTGCTGCTCCAAGTAATACCCATAGAGTGTCTAACTGCATTGTGTAATCCATAATAATTCCTCCTCATGATTTGATTTTTGTAAAGAAAAAGGTGTGCAGTCGATTTTCATCGAACCACACACCTTTGTGTTATTAGTTATTCAGTTGATCAGATCTTAAATAAAAGATCTCCATACTGTGGACATGGCCACAGTTCTTGTGAAGTATAAGTTTCCATTTCATCAACACTAGCTCTTAGCGCTTCCATGGCACTTATTACATCATCCTTATAGTAAGTAGCAAGTGTAAGACCTTCGCCCTTTGCATCAGCAAGAAGATTCTTTAGAGCTTCACACTGTTCATATGCCTGATCTTCAAGTTTGGAAAGCTTATCAATGATGCTAAGTTCCATCTTACTTGAAAGTGAATCAGAAATTGTTTTCTTTGTTGCAACGGTAGTAGCCAGTGCCTGAATGTATTTATTAACAGCAGGAATGAAATCCTTGCTGGCCATATCGACCATTGTCAAACCTTCAATATTAACAACCTTTGAGTACATCTCCAGCAGAATTTCATAACGTGAGCGAATCTCTGCTTCTGTGAAAATATTGTGTTTTGTAAAGAGTTCGATATTCTTTGGAGCGATAAACTGTGGCAGTGCATCAACTGTAGTTTTTAAATTCATCAGACCACGTTTTTCGGCTTCGATCGGCCATTCAGCTGAGTATCCATCACCGTTGAAAATGATACGTTTATGTTCTCTGATTGTTCTGCGGATCAATTTACTCAATGCTTCTGTAAAGTCAGGAGCCTGTTCAAGCTCGTCAGCAAACTGCTTTAATTCTTCCGCTACGATCGTGTTCAGGATGATGTTTGGTCCTGAGATTGAAAGTGAAGATCCTAAGCTGCGGAACTCAAATTTATTTCCGGTAAAAGCAAATGGTGATGTACGGTTACGATCGGTTGTATCCTTCGGGAAGTTCGGAAGTACATGTACACCGATTTCCAAGGTCGAATTGGTATCTCCTTTATAAGGAATCTTTTTCTCAAGCGCATCCAGAATAGCTGCCAGATCATCACCGATGAACATAGACATGATAGCAGGTGGTGCTTCGTTTGCTCCAAGTCTGTGGTCATTTCCTGCTGATGCTACTGATACACGCATCAAATCCTGATATTCATCTACTGCTTTGATCACTGCTGTCAGGAATAAGAGGAACTGTGCATTCTCGTGAGGAGATTTTCCAGGCTCTAACAGGTTGACTCCTGTATCTGTACTGATTGACCAGTTGTTATGTTTTCCACTTCCGTTCACACCTGCGAATGGCTTCTCATGGAGAAGACATACAAGACCATGTCTTGCTGCAACATTTTTCATGATTTCCATAGTCAGCTGATTATGGTCTGTTGCAATATTGGTTGTAGAGAAAATAGGAGCCATCTCATGCTGTGCAGGAGCCACTTCATTATGTTCTGTTTTTGAAAGGATACCAAGTTTCCAGAGTTCCTCATTAAGTTCCTTCATAAATGCTGAAACACGAGGTTTGATCGCTCCGAAATAGTGATCATCCATTTCCTGTCCTTTTGGAGCCATAGAACCGAACAGTGTACGTCCACAGAAGAGAAGATCTTTTCTCTGATCGTAAAGCTTCTTATCTATAAGGAAATATTCCTGCTCTGAACCTACGGTAGTATTGACGCGTTTTGCATCTGTATTGCCAAATAAGCGTAACACTCTTAGTGCCTGCTCGTTGATTGTTTCCATAGAACGAAGAAGAGGTGTCTTCTTATCTAATGCTTCTCCGCCATAAGAACAAAATGCGGTAGGAATACACAAAACACCATCTTTTACAAATGCATAAGAGGTAGGATCCCATGCTGTGTATCCTCTTGCCTCAAAGGTAGCTCTAAGGCCGCCTGACGGAAAGCTTGATGCATCTGGTTCGCCTTTGATCAGCTCTTTTCCGGAAAACTCCATAATGATACGTCCGTCATTTTGTGGAGAAATGAAACTGTCATGTTTCTCAGCTGTGATACCTGTCATTGGCTGGAACCAATGTGTGTAATGTGTAGCACCAAGATCGATCGCCCAGTCCTTCATTGCAATAGCAACGACATTAGCGACTGTACTGTCCAGGTCTTTACCATTTTCGATTGTCTTACGAAGTGATTTGTAAATGTCTTTTGGTAGTTTCTCACGCATAACCGCGTCATTAAATACCATACTGCCAAAAATCTCTGGTACATTGCTTCTCATAATACATCGTCTCCTCTTAAATTATTGTTAGCTTGATTGTCACAATCCTATTACTATTTATCCCTATACGACATTTAAATGAAATAGAGAAAAGGCGCTGTGAGTATTTCGCTCATAGCGCCTTCGCTTTTATGACCGAATTGTAATCCTTTATTTTTAGATTGTCAATACCAAAATTTAAAAAAATTAATTTTACAGGGTAACAATCGTTGGTTCATGTGCGAATGCCGGAAGAATTCTATCTAGCAGGTCAGATGTCTTAATCTTTAAACTAGCAGTATTGATGCAGGGATGACATCCAACATAATCTTCAGTTAACAGGTCCTGGTCAATTAAGAGCTTCACCTGATTTTCTTTGTCATTCATCAGTCCGAATACGCTGACAGAGCCGGGAGTGATATCCAGAAACTTTTCCATATAATCCGCAGAGGCAAATGATAATCGGGACGACTGAATCTGAGCTGACAGATCCTTTGTCTTAAATTGTTTTTCTCCGGGCATCATTAATAGATAAAATTCTGTCTCCTGACGATTGCACAAAAATAGATTTTTACATAAATGAATGGATAGGATCCGATCGACATTCTGACAGTCATCAATGCTTTTAGCAGGAGGGTGTTCTACACCTTCATAAGTAATGCCTTCTTTTTCTAAAAAATCGTAGACGCGGACCTCTTTCTCTAAATGTCCGGTCAAATCCGGACGACTCGTAAATACAGTCATAAAAAAACTTCTTTCTGATTATTTATGTATTGATAGATATTACGATGTACATCATACCAAAAAAAGAGAATAAGGTCAAAACAAAATCATCAATAGAAAATTTCTTGACAAGCGGTATGAAAAAAAGTAGAATGATTTAGGTGTATGAATTTCATAGAAGAAGACAACGGTGTCTCAATAGAAGGTAGGTGACTGCTTTCTGGTTGAAGACACTTTTTTTTGATCAAATGAGTTGTTTTATGGACTGCTAATAGGAATGAAAGCGGGTGCAATATGTGCGGATCGGATAAACTTCATGAGGAATGTGCAGTATTTGGTGTCAGTACGAATTTGGATGAAGCAGCAGGAATCACCTACAATGGGCTGCTTGCCATGCAGCATCGAGGACAGGAAGGTGCCGGAATTGCGGTAGCAAAAGGACATGCAATTTTGTACCATAAGGATGTTGGCCTGGTCAGTGAAGTTTTTTCTAAGGATGTCATGGAACGAATGCCGAAAAGTAATCTGGCAGTTGGTCATACCAGATATTCAACGACCGGATCAAACACGATCCATAATGTACAGCCATTTGTAACCGAATTCCTGACAGGAAGAATTGCGACCGTTCATAATGGAAATGTTGTAAATGCGAAAGGAATTAAGGAACAGCTCGAAAACTGCGGACTTGATTTCTCGGCGACCAGTGACAGTGAAGTTATTTCTTCTTTGATTGCATATAAAACAGTCAAAGAAGGGTCTATAGAAAAGGGTGTAGAGGAAGCCGCCAAGAAGCTGATGGGTGCGTTTTCACTGATTGTTCTGTCCGGAGATCATAAATTGATCGCGGTCAGAGATGCAAATGGATTCAGACCATTATGCATTGGTGAGAATCAGTATGGAATGGCCATTGCATCTGAAAGCTGTGCACTCGACAGCTGCGGATTCAATCTAGTCAGAGACGTAAAACCGGGAGAAATGATTGTAATTGAAAATGGTGAAATCGTATCAAGCAAGATTGTGCTTCACTCTGAACGTCAGGGACTATGTATTTTTGAATATGTCTATTTTGCAAGAACAGATTCTGTGATTGATCAATTAAGTGTTTACGAAGCAAGATATCAGATGGGTAGGATTTTAGCAAAGGAATACGCGGTAAAGGCTGATGTTGTGTGTGGTGTGCCTGATAGTGGACTTGAGGCAGCACAAGGCTATGCGGCGCAAAGCGGAATCCCACTTGTAAGTGGATTTGTGAAAAATAGATATATAGGAAGAAGTTTTATCTTTCCGACACAGACACAGCGTGAAAATGCTGTTAAGCTGAAACTCAATCCTTTGAGCTATAATGTCAAAGGAAAGAGTATTGTATTAATCGATGATTCAATCGTGCGCGGAACCACAAGTGCGAAGATCATACAGAACCTGCGTCATGCGGGTGCAAAAGAAATACACATGAGAATATCCTCGCCACCGTTCAAACATACCTGCCATTTTGGCACAGATATTGATAGTGAGGAAAATCTGATCGCAAATAAGATTTCTACAGAGGAATTATGCCGTCAGATTGGTGCAGACAGTCTTGGATTTATCAGTATTGATGGACTTAAGGAAGCATGTAAGAAAAGTGACATGCCATTCTGCACGGGGTGCTTCACCGGGGATTATGGAATGAAGATCGGTGCGTATTCTAAGCGTGAGCTGGAAAGCGAGTAGAGGAAAGCTACTATAAAGAAGGGAGAATGATCGTATGTCAAAAACAGCATATCTGGTTCTTGAGGATGGAAAAATCTTTAAGGGCAAATCGTTTGGAATGCAGAAAGAAGTGATTGCAGAAGTAGTATTTACAACAGGGATGACAGGATATTTAGAAACACTGACTGATCAAAGCTATTTTGGACAGACAGTGGTACAGACGTTTCCTTTGATAGGAAATTATGGGGTGATTTCATCTGATTTTGAAAGTACTTCTATTGGTCCTAAAGCATATATTGTTAAGCATTTATGTAAGAATCCATCCAATTTTCGTTGTGAAGAAAATATGGATGTTTTTTTTAAAGAAAAGGGAATTACAGGACTTTATGGAATAGATACAAGGGCACTTACTAAAGATATCAGAAGCAAGGGTGTCATGAATGGACTGATTACGTATAGTCTGGAGCATATTGACTATGAAGCAATTAAGAATTATACGATTGAAAAAGCGGTAGAAAGCGTTACTGCCAGAAAAACAAGATTTGTAAAGGGGAGTGCACAGACAGGGGCTAAGCGAATCGCATTGCTTGATTTTGGTCTAAAAGAAAACATTGTGCGTGAGCTTAACAAGCGTGGTTGTGATGTTATGGTATATCCGGCAAAAACAAAGCCGGAACAAATCATTGCATGGAGACCGGATGGCATTATGCTGAGTAATGGACCGGGAGATCCTACGAAAAATACGGAAATCATACAAAACATTAAGGAACTGTGTCAGACCAAAATCCCAATCTTCGGTATTTGTCTGGGACATCAGCTGATGGCACTGGCGAATGGAGCTTCTATCAAAAAGATGAAGTTTGGTCATCGTGGTGCAAATCAGCCGGTTAAAAATCTAGAAACAGGGAAAATCAGCATTACCACACAGAATCATGGTTATGTGGTTTTATCAGATAGTATCGACAAGTCATCGACAAAAGAGCTGTACTGCAATGCAAATGATGGAAGCTGCGAGGGAATTAAATATCTTAAATTTCCTGCATTTACCGTACAGTTTCATCCAGAAGCATGTGCAGGACCGCAGGATACCGGATTTTTGTTTGATGATTTCTTAGCTATGATCGAGAAGGGAGGAACGAACGATGCCATTTAATAAAGACATTAAGAAAGTACTTGTGATCGGTTCAGGTCCCATTGTCATCGGACAGGCAGCAGAATTCGACTATGCAGGAACGCAGGCGTGTCGTGCGCTTAAGGAAGATGGAGTAGAAATCATCTTAGTTAATTCAAATCCTGCAACGATCATGACCGATCAGGTCATGGCAGATAAAATCTACATCGAGCCTTTAAATATACCGACGATACAGAGAATCATCGAGAAAGAAAAACCAGACAGCATTCTATCTGGATTTGGCGGACAGACAGGCCTGACACTTTCTATGCAGTTAGCAAAGGATGGATTCCTAAAGGAGCATGGAGTCAGACTGCTGGGTGCCTCTCCTGAGACCATTGATAAGGCAGAAGACAGACAGATGTTTAAAGATATGATGGAAAGCATCAATCAGCCATGTATTGCGTCAAAAGTAGTAACAACTGTTGATGATGCAAAGGAATTTGCGCAGAAAATCGGATATCCTGTTATTATCAGACCTGCATTTACGCTTGGCGGGAGCGGCGGTGGTATCGTTCACAGTGAAGCAGAACTGATTCAGACTGCAAGAACAGGTCTGCATTTATCACCGATTACACAAATCCTTGTAGAAAAGTGTATTTCCGGCTGGAAGGAAATCGAATTTGAAGTGATTCGCGATTCGAAAGGAAATGTCATAACTGTCTGCTCGATGGAGAATTTTGACCCTGTTGGTGTACATACCGGCGATTCCATAGTTATTGCACCGGCAGTTACTCTTTCTGATAAAGAATATCAGATGTTACGTACAGCCGCATTGAATATCATTTCTGCACTGGGTGTCGAGGGTGGATGTAACTGTCAGTTTGCACTTCATCCGGAATCCTTTGAATATGCAGTTATTGAAGTAAATCCTCGTGTTTCAAGATCATCTGCACTTGCATCTAAGGCAACAGGCTATCCGATCGCAAAGGTAGCTGCTAAAATAGCAATCGGTTACACACTTGATGAGATCATCAATGCTGTGACAGGAGAGACTTATGCAGCATTCGAACCGGCACTTGATTATGTAGCTGTTAAGTTTCCAAAGTGGCCATTTGATAAATTTGTATATGCAAAGCGTGGATTAGGTACACAGATGAAAGCAACCGGTGAAGTCATGGCAATCGCAGATACGTTTGAAGCGGCCTTGATGAAAGCAGTACGTGGGGTAGAAATTTCACTGGATACGTTAACAATGCCGAAAATGGAAAAAGCAGAAACTGAGGATCTGATCGATATTATGGTAGATGCGACGGATGAGAGACTGTTTGCCATTTATGAAGCGATGAAGCGCGGCTATACAGTTGATAAAATTCATGAAATTACGTTGATCGATGAATGGTTCTTATATAAAATCCAGCTTTTGATTGAGTATGAGAAAGAATTACAGGTGTTACCATTGACTCAGGAGCTATATCTGAAGGGAAAACGTATGAGTTATCCAGATAAGGCAATCCTGCGTCTTAGTAGTTTTTCAAATGGAAAAACGCTTGATGAGCTTGGCATCAAGCCAATGAAACCTGCATTCCATATGGTAGATACTTGTGCAGCTGAGTTTGAAGCCACGACTCCTTACTTCTATGGTATTTATGATGAGGAGGAAGGTGGCATCGAGAATGAGGCACTGGAATTCATCCAAAAATCTAAGAAGGAGCGTGTGATCGTACTAGGATCTGGTCCGATCAGAATCGGTCAGGGTATCGAATTTGATTATGCAAGTGTGCACTGTGTGGGAGCACTACAAAGGCTGGGCTATGAGGTTGTGATTGTCAATAACAATCCGGAGACGGTATCGACAGACTTTGATACCGGAGACAGGCTGTATTTCGAACCATTATATGAAGAAGATGTGCTTCACATTGTAGAGCAGGAAAAGCCTTATGGTGTCGTGGTTGCATTTGGCGGACAGACAGCGATCAAGCTTACGAAAACATTATACAATCATGGGATCAGAATCTTGGGAACGAGTGCAGATGCCATCGATATGGCAGAGGATCGCGAACGCTTTGACGAGCTGTTAGAATCCCTACACATAGCACGCCCAAAGGGTGATACGGTCATGTGTGTGGAAGAAGCACTTAAGGTGGCAGGAACACTTGGATATCCGGTTTTGATGCGTCCATCCTATGTACTTGGTGGACAGAACATGATCATTGCTTATCGTGATGAAGATATTGAGGAATATATGGAGATCATCATGCGTCAGAAGCAGGAGAATCCGGTTTTGATCGATAAATATCTGTCAGGACGGGAAATTGAGGTAGATGCCATCTGTGACGGAACAGACATTCTGATCCCGGGAATCATGGAGCATATCGAGCGTACCGGAGTTCATTCTGGTGACAGTATCGCGGTATATCCATCACCGCATATTGACAAAGCTGTGGCTGATCTGATTTTAGAAACAACGCAGAAACTGTGTAAGGGACTTGGTGCAACCGGCATTATTAATCTGCAGTATATCCTGATGAATGAGCAGATTTATGTCATAGAAGTAAATCCAAGAGCCTCAAGAACGGTTCCTTATCTGAGTAAAGTAACAGGTGTTCCGATGTGTGATCTGG
>JAAYYM010000742.1 GCA_012515365.1 Clostridia bacterium | reverse complement strand
TGGATATCGCGAGCAAAGGATCTTTTGCTGCTATTGTTGTGTGAGTTTCCCCCGTCGTCCTCATCGCGCGTCGCCTCCTGCCAAGTAATACCGAGGGCATCCCAGACAGCCATGACGTCCTCGCCACTCTGATAGAATTCCTTGCGAATGAACTGCTGGATCAGGGCGTTGCTGACATCGCTGATATCGCTACGCAACTCCATGCCATAGCGGATGCCGCTTTCAAAGGCATTCTCGGTAAGCATGCGCTGACAGAAGCCGTGGATCGTCGATATCGCCGCCTGATCAAAATCCCGCAGGGCATTCGCCAACAAGCCGCTGGCGCGCTTGGCCAAAGTGCCGTCATCAGGCGCCGCGTTAGCCCAAAAGGGCGCTGTGGCCGGCAACTGGCGCAGACCATTCAGAATTGTCTGGCAGCGCCTGAATTCGCGATCCGACGAAGCGAGTTCGCCATTGACAGCCATTTGCAGACTGAGGAGGACCTTGTGTACCCGGTCGCGCAGCTCGGCAGTGGCGGCACGCGTAAAGGTCACCACCAGTATCTTCTCAATGGGCACGGCCTGCTCCAGGAGGATGCGGGCCACCAATGTCTGGATGGTGTAGGTCTTGCCCGTGCCCGCACCGGCCTCAATGAGATTCATGCCGTCCAGAGGACAGCGAAAGGCGTCGAGTTCATTCATGTTCATTCCCCAATCCCCGTGCTATGACAGAATGCGCCAATGGCGCTGGTGATCCGCAATACAATTCGCAATAAACCAAAACCAGGCACGACGCTACTTGATGTTGGCAATATCCCCAAAACACTCGTTGGCGGCGGCCGCAAACTTCTCAAGGACGCCATCGTCCTTCTTCAGATCCGGCGAATACAAACGCCCAAAAAAGGGATCGGTGGTATTGTCCTCCCATTTTGACTTAAGCGTTTTCGTGCTCTTGGCGTTTTTGAGCTGATCTTTTGCCAGAAATGCCGCCGGCACGCGCAGGCCCGCAAGGTAATAACCGACAAGCGTAGCGAGCTTGTCCTGGGCATTTTCAGGCGTCAAGCCGAAAGGGATGATAAAGGGCTTTTGGCTGTCCACGTTAGGATAGACCTCCGTTTTCAGGTCCCGGGCCTCCTCCCCACCAGCCACGAGGATAAACAGGTGGCGGATGTAGGCCGCGATCTTGCGATGATCAGAAGTCTCATCTTTTTCTTTAAACAGGCACTCCACACACTGTGCTGGCGTCCCCGGGCGAAAACGGACCGTGCCAGTGAGCGTCTGCACGGCGCCTCCAAGCGGAATATCGCAAGAAAGCGTGAATTCCTCTTGCTCGGCCCAGGCTTGTTGGGTGGCATCGTCGGCAAAGCGACTTTGGGCCAGGCATTCATCAAAGAGGCGCTTGCCGGGCGCGCCCGGCGGCAGGCTGTTGTCAGCCTGGAAACGCCGGAGGAGCTTGGCGCACTCCGCAGAAGTCACCTGGCGGTTTTTCTGGTACTGCGCCAGGCGCTTGCGTAAGGCCGTCTTCTCTCTGGAATCAATCGCCAGTGGCTCCAAATCGCCGTGACGACGCTCGCCCCATTCCCGACTCGGAAAGCCGAGGGTCTTCACCATGAAAGCCTCGCTGGCATTACTGAAAAATTTGACCAGATCGACGACATCG